>JAGQTW010000272.1 GCA_020438785.1 Mycobacterium sp.
GGTCACGCGGCTCATAGGGAATGCATATCCCTACTCGGCCCGGGCCGGCGCTCGAGGGCTCGGCGTCGGCTGCTCGAGGACTGAAAGCGGCAAGGCCGCGACGGTCGCCTCGCGGTGAGGCGACCGTCGCGGCCTTGCGCGGCTGCGGTTAGCCGAGGGCCAGCTACGATAGTTCGCGCACCTCTTCTGGGTGGAACTCGTCAACGGAGTCCGACCGCACATGCAGGACGCGCGCGGTCGAGATGTCGTAGAACAGCCCGATCACCTTGAGCTGGCCGGCGTCGTGCAGCGTGCTGACGAGGGGGTGGTTCATCAGCGTCTCTACCTGTACGGCGACGTTGACCATGCCCAGTTGGTCGACCGGGTCGAAATCCTTTGCCGCGGCCGCCTGTGCAATCGGATGACGGCCGCTGTCGAACGCGGCGACCGCCGGCTGTGCATGCGCCAGCCAGGCAGCCAGGTGTTCGTCTCCGGCGTCTTTGGTCGCGCCGGACTCGCCCAGCAGTTCGGCCATCGCGCTGCAACCCGAGTGGCCGCACACGACGATGGAGCAGACCTCGAGCCTGTCGACCGCGTACGCGATCGCGGCTTCCACCGACGAGTCGAGTTGCCCTGAGGGCACCAGGTTTCCGATATTTCGTAGCGTGAACATGTCGCCGGGACCACTGCAGGTCAGCGCATTCGGAATGATCCGGGAGTCCGTGCAGGTGATGAACAGGGTCTCGGCCTGCGGACTCTCGGCCAGCTTCTGCATGTGCGGCCGGATGTGTGGTGCCATGCGGCGGTGGTAGACCTCCAGTCCGTCGAGCATCGCTCGTGGTGGGCTGTCGTGATGCTCGTGTCCATTGCGGTGCGGATGGTTCTGCCACGAACTCCACGGTGCGCTACCGAGGCGCTTGTCGACGGTGGCGAAGGCGCGCGACGGTGGTCCGCTCAGCGCACTGCGCAGTTCGACGGCGCCGACCTCCCGGACGAGCACCGTGCCGCCGGTCGCCTCGTGCTGGCGACGCCAGTGCTCGATCGCATCGTGTGCCGCGTGGTCGATGAAGTCGACCGACACCTCGAGCGTCACCCGGGCCCCGGGGGGCACGGAGGTCAGCGTGTGGTGCAGCTTGGGCAGCGACAGGAAGCTGCACGAACCGTCCACGGCCACAAGCCATTCATCGTCGCCGGTGCGCTCGGCGTGGATCCGGGCACGCGCCACCCGCCACACCGTCAGCGCCACCGCGAGCGCGAGCCCGAGCAGAACACCCTCGAGGAGGTTGAGGAAGACCACCCCGAGCACGGTGACGAGATAGACGGCGATGTCACCGGTGCGGCGGGCCGTCTCGATATGGGTGAACTTGACGAGCTGAACGCCGATAACGATCAACAGGCCGGCCAGTGCTGCGGTGGGGATCTCCTCGGCCAGTGCGGCGAACGGAAGTGCGAAGACCAGAATCCAGACCGCATGCAGGATCGTCGACGCGCGGCTCTTCGCCCCGGCGGCGACGTTGGCCGAACTGCGCACGATCACACCGGTGATGGGCAGGCCGCCGATGGCGCCGGAGACGACGTTGGCCGCGCCCTGCCCGACCAACTCACGGTCCAGGTTCGAACGGGGACCGCTTTGCATCCGATCCACGGCGACCGCTGTCAGCAGGCTCTCCACGCTGGCGATCAGGGCCACCGTCAGCACCCCGGCCACGAACGCACCCCAGGCGCCGCTCGGCGGGCTCGGTAGGGCGATCGCGTCGAGCAACGACCCGTTCAGCTGGATGCGGGGGACGTCCAGCCCGGCGATCATCGCCACCGCGCTGGCGGCGACGATGGCGACCAGCGGGCCCGGGACCTTGCGGACCGGTGCGGGCACCCAGCGCCACGCCACCAGGATGCCGATGACCAGCAGGCCGACCAGCATGCCGGTGTGGTCGGCCGAGATCAGCTGCATCGGCAGTTCGACGACGTTGCGCCAGGCCGAACTCTCCGAGCTGCCGCCGAGCAGCACGTGCACCTGCTGCAGGGCGATCGTGATGCCGATACCGGCAAGCATGGCGTGCACCACCATCGGTGAGATGGCCAGCGCCGCCCGGCCCACCCGGCTGATCCCGAACAAGATCTGCAACAGCCCGGCGCAGACGGTGATGAAGCAGGTCACCGCCCAGCCGAACTCGGCCACCAGGCCGGCCACGATCACGGTCAGGCCGGCGGCCGGCCCGCTGACCTGCAGCGGTGAGCCGCCCAGGGCACCGGCCACGACGCCGCCCACGATCGCGGCGATCAGGCCGGCCAGCACGGGTGCGTTGGACGCGATCGCGATGCCCAGCGACAGCGGCAGGGCGACCAGGAACACCACCAGCGAGGCCGGCAGGTCGTAGCGCAACACCGATCGCACGGCGCCCACCCCGTCGCGTTCGCCGTCGGCCGTGGCCGGTCGTTCTTCGGTCGTCACTTCGGTGCTCTGGGCCACGGCAAGACTCCTGTCGTCGGGTGGTGCGCGGTGTGGGTCCGATCGCCGATGACCGGGTTGCGAGAAGCATTCGCGCTCAGGTGATTACGAATCACCGTCGCGGTGGTCGCGCCACTTCCCATGCCCCACAGTAGGTATCGCCCAAACGGGCACTCAACGGATACATAGAAAATCCATATCTGCCGAACTGGCGCGGCAAATATGACAATTCAATAACGCGGTGGTCGCGTCGCGGAGACGGAACATTTGAAACCCATATGTGGTTCATGACAGCCGCATACCGGATCACAACAATTAAAGTCATGATTATGTCGGTCAGTCCCACGTCGCCCCGCTCCCGGAATCCGCGGCAGGCCATCCTCGGCCAATTGCCCAAGATCACCAGGGAGGACGGCACGCCGATCCGCGTCCTGCTCGTCGACGACGAGCCGGCGCTGACCAATCTGGTCAAGATGGCCCTGCACTACGAGGGGTGGGAAATCGAGGTGGCCCACGGCGGCCGGGAAGCGATCGACAAGCACCAGGAATTCCAGCCCGACCTGCTGGTCCTGGACATCATGATGCCGGACACCGACGGCTTCTCGGTGCTGAAGACCATCCGCGAGTCCGACCGCTACACCCCCACGCTGTTCCTGACCGCGCGCGATTCGGTGATGGACCGGGTGACCGGCCTCACAGCGGGCGCCGACGACTACCTGACCAAGCCCTTCAGTCTCGAGGAACTCGTCGCCCGGTTGCGGGGTCTACTGCGCCGCTCGAAGGCCATGACCGCGGCCGACGACGAGACGCTGCGGGTGGGCGACCTGGTACTCGACGGCGCCAGCCGCGAGGTCACCCGTGGGGGTGAACCGATCGCACTGACCTCGACCGAGTTCGAGTTGCTGCGCTACCTCATGCGCAACCCGAAGCGGGCCCTCACCCGTGCTGAGATCCTGGATCGGGTGTGGAACTACAGCTTCGGCGGCCGCTCCAGCATCGTCGACCTCTACATCTCCTACCTTCGCCGCAAGATCGACGACGGACGGGAGCCGATGATCCACACCGTGCGGGGAGTCGGCTACATGGTGCGACCGCCGCAATGACCCGACGCGGACCGTGGTGGAAGCCACGTTCGCTGCGCAGGCAGCTGATGGTCGGGGTCACCACGATCGTCAGCCTCGCGCTCATCGGGGTGGGTGCGGTAGCGGTGATGAGCCTCCGGGACGAGGCCATGCGCCTGACCGACAGCAAGGTGTCGGACTCGCTGGCGGCCTTCAGCTACTCCTACATCAAACGCGATGCGGCGGGGGTGGCCACCGGGGAGTTGACCGCCTTCCAGGGGCAGGCGCTCGGCACTGTCATCGCGGTGCTGCGCGGCGACTCCGTGGTGTACGCGACGGTCTTCGGTGACGGTGAGCCCAAGGCGGCGCCGGCGGACGCGCAGCGGGCGCTCGAGGGCCTCGACCTGCGCGACGGCGGTATGCGGACCGTAGAGTTGGGCGACCTCGGCCCCTACCGGGTCGGAAGCCGGGAACTCGCCAGCGGCGAACGGCTGGTGTCGGCGGTGTCCCTCGACCAGGCCAACAAGACATTGTCGCGGGAGACGGTCATCGTCATCGTGCTGGTGCTGCTCGCATTGCTGGGCACCGCGGCCGGCACCGTGTGGATAGTCTCCTATGCGCTGCGGCCCCTGCGTCGGGTTGCCGAGGTGGCCGGCGAGGTTGCCGCGCTTCCGCTTACGAGCCAGGAGCATCGCATCACCGCGCGGGTCGCCGAGTCCGACACCGACCCCGGCAACGAGGTGGGCATCGTCGGGAACACGCTGAATCGCTTGCTCGCCAACGTCGATGGAGCGCTTGCGGACCTGGCCGCCTCCGATCGGCGGATGCGGCAGTTCCTGGCCGACGCCAGCCACGAACTGCGCACCCCGCTGGCGGCGATCCTGGGATACGCCGAGCTGACCCGGCAGGAGAGCGACGCGCTGCCGGAGACCACCGAGTATGCCCTGGCGCGCATCGAGGCGGAGTCGAGACGGATGACGTCGCTGGTGGCCGACCTGCTGCTGCTGTCGCGGCTCGACGAGCGACAGGATCTCGACATCGCCGACATCGAGATGTGCGATCTGGTCGCTGATGCCGTTCAGGACGCCGCGGTGACGGCGCCGGACCATCACTTCGTCGTCGACCTGCCGGACGAGCCACTGTGGGCGCGCGGTGATCGGGAAGGGCTGCACCAGCTGCTGGCCAACCTGCTGGCCAATGCGCGCGTCCACACCCCGGCGGGCGTCACCGTCACCACCACCTTGCGCGCCCGTGTCCAGGACGGCCGGCAGACAGTCGAGCTGACGGTGAGCGACGACGGTCCGGGAATCCCGCCAGCCGTCTTGCCGAACCTGTTCGACCGCTTCGTCCGCGCCGACAAGTCGCGGTCGCGCCAGCTGGGCTCGACGGGCCTGGGGCTGGCGATCGTGCGATCGATCGTCGAGGCCCACAACGGCACGGTGTCGGTGGCGTCCGTTCCCGGGCGGACGGCCTTTACGGTGCGGCTGCCGGCAAGCGGCCCGACCGTTTGACCTTCCGCCGCTCACCGAGTAGTGCTGCCGGACAACGGCTGTGGGGCTCCTAGGGCCGGATCCGACCGTGCCGCAGGCCCATTAATTTGTGTTCCATATGAGATTGGTGACTGAGGCTTTTGCGGTTCATATCATTGAGGCGTGGGACGGAGAAGTACGAAAGCGAGACCGGCCCAGCGGGTTTCGACCACAGGCGTATCGAACACCGCTCAACTTCACAACAGCACGAAAGGAATCGCAATGTCGATCAAGCTCCGCCACCTGACCCCGTTCTTCATCGCCGGCGCCGCCGCGGCCGCGATCGCTGCCGCGCCCACCGCCTCGGCGTCATCCGCCCCGGCGAAGTGCAGTGACAAGGGCGCTGTTTCGCACTGTCAGCGTGCCGGCCACACGTCCATCCACGTGGCTCCGCCGGCTCGGGCCGAGCAGCCGTTCCGGCTGGGCTTCACTCAGCTGACCCCGCAGATGTTGGCCATCGGCTAGCAGACCACTTCTCGGCCGGCAGGGCCGCGACGGACGCCTCGACACCGAGGCCTCCTCGCGGCCTTGCCGCGTTGGTGCCTAGTAGCGGCCGTCCGGGCCGGCATCCATGTCGTAGACGCGGGCGTGCAGCACGGTGCGGTTGCGCAACGCCGCCCGCACGGCCCGATGCAGACCGTCCTCGAGGTAGATGTCGCCGCGCCACTTGACCGCGTGCGGGAACAGGTCCCCATAGAATGTCGAATCCTCCGACAGCAACCGATCCAGCGCCAGCACAGTGGTGGTGGTGACCAGTTCGTCGAGACGGATCTGCCGCGGCGGGATCTGGGACCAGTCGCGGTAGCTCAGGCCGTGCTCCGGGTAGGGCTTTCCCTCCCGCACACCCTTGAAGATCATCGGGGTGCCGTCCCGGGCGCGGCCCCCCGACCTGGCATCAACATCTGAGCAAGGCTAGTCGCTGGTGGCCGCGGCGCCGCCGCCGGGCGAACTTCGGTGCGCCGTCGCGTGGCACTCTCCGGGCGTGGGTGCTAATTGTGCTGCTGATGACCGTAAAATGGGGACGACTTGGAGGTGTACCAGATGGGAAGTGCCGACGACCGTCGCTTTGAGGTGCTCCGTGCCATCGTCGCCGACTTCGTCGCGACCAAGGAGCCGATCGGTTCCAAGGCGCTGGTGGAACGCCACAACCTCGGCGTCTCCAGCGCCACGGTGCGCAACGACATGGCGGTGCTGGAAGCCGAGGGCTACATCGCCCAACCGCACACCAGCTCGGGCCGGGTGCCCACCGAGAAGGGCTACCGCGAGTTCGTCAATCGGATCGACGACGTCAAGCCGTTGTCCACTTCGGAGCGGCGCGCGATCCTGCAGTTTCTGGAGTCCGGCGTGGATCTCGACGACGTCCTGCGCCGCGCGGTGCGGCTGCTCGCCCAGCTGACCCGGCAGGTGGCGATCGTGCAGTACCCGACGCTGTCGACCTCGACCGTGCGGCACCTGGAGGTGGTCGCGCTGACCCCGGCGCGGCTCCTGATGGTCGTCATCACCGACTCCGGTCGCGTCGACCAGCGCATCGTCGAACTCGGCGACACCATCGACGACCATCAGCTGGCGCAGCTGCGCGAGCTGCTCGGGCAGGCGCTGGAGGGCAAGCGGCTGGCGGCTGCCTCGGTGGCGGTGTCGGACCTGGCTGCGCAGCTCGACGGCTCCGGGGGGTTCAGCGATGCCGTCGGCCGCTCGGCCACCGTGCTGCTGGAGTCGCTCGTCGAGCACTCCGAGGAACGGTTGCTGATGGGCGGTACCGCCAACCTGACCCGCAACACCGCCGACTTCGGCGGGTCGCTGCGGTCCGTGCTGGAAGCGCTCGAGGAGCAGGTGGTCGTGCTGCGACTGCTCGCGGCCCAGCAGGAGGCGGGTAAGGTCACGGTACGGATCGGCCACGAGACCGAGGCCGAGCAGATGGCCGGAACATCTGTGGTGACCACGACGTACGGCAGTTCGGGCACCGTGTTCGGCGGCATGGGTGTGGTGGGACCCACTCGGATGGACTATCCGGGAACGATTGCCAATGTCGCCGCCGTTGCGATGTACATCGGCGAAGTTCTTGGCAGCCGATGAACGCCGCTGATGAACGAAGTGAAGAAGCGGATGGGAATCGGCGAAGAGGCTAACCGGTAGGTCCGGTAGGAGAGGTCAGGCGTGGCACGCGATTACTACGGCTTGCTCGGGGTGAGCAGGGGCGCAAGCGATTCGGAGATCAAGCGCGCCTATCGGAAACTGGCCCGCGAGTTGCATCCCGACGTCAACCCCGACGAAGAGGCCCAGCACAAGTTCAAGGAGATCAGCGCCGCCTACGAGGTGCTGTCCGACCCGGAGAAGCGCCGCATCGTCGACCTCGGGGGTGATCCGCTGGAGAACGCCGCCTCGGCGGCAGGTGGGTTCGGTGGCTTTGGTGGCTTGGGCGACGTGTTCGAGGCGTTCTTCGGCGGCGGAACCGGCAGCCGCGGGCCGGTCGGGCGGGTCCGGCCCGGCTCGGACTCGCTGCTTCGGATGCGGCTGGATCTCAGCGAATGCGCGACCGGCGTCACCAAACAGGTGGCGGTCGACACCGCGGTGCTGTGCGACCTGTGCCAGGGCAAGGGCACCCACGGTGACTCCCAGCCGGCCACCTGTGACACCTGCGGCGGCCGCGGCGAACTGCAGACGGTGCAGCGCTCGCTGCTCGGCCAGGTGATGACGTCACGGCCGTGCCCCACCTGCGGCGGCGTCGGCGAGGTCATCCCCGACCCGTGCCACCGCTGCGGCGGGGACGGCCGGGTGCGTGCGCGCCGCGAGATCAGCGTCAAGATCCCGGCCGGCGTCGGCGACGGCATGCGGGTCCGACTGGCCGCCCAGGGCGAGGTCGGCCCGGGTGGCGGTCCCGCCGGCGACCTCTACGTCGAAGTCCACGAACAGCCCCACGACATCTTCGTTCGCGACGGCGACGACCTGCACTGCACGGTCTCGGTGCCGATGGTCGACGCGGCGCTGGGCACCACGGTCACCGTCGACGCCATCCTGGACGGCCGCATCGAGATCACCATCGCGCCCGGTACCCAGCCGGGTTCGGTCACCACGCTGCGCGGCCACGGCATGCCGCACCTGCGCTCGGGGGTCCGGGGCAACCTGCACGCCCACATCGAGGTGGCGGTGCCCACCAAGCTCGACGCGCGCTCCAGGGAACTGCTGGCCGAACTCAAGACCCACGGCCATGATGCGGCGGAGATCAAGTCCACCCATGCCGCCCCGACCAGCAACGGCGGCGGCCTGTTCAGCCGGCTGCGGGAAACCTTCAGCGGTCGCTGAGCCGCCTTGGCCGACACCCTGTTCTACGCCGAGGCCATCCCGGCCGTCGGCGCGGTGGCCGTGGTCGACGGGGACGAGGGGTTCCACGCCGCCACTGTGCGCCGGATCCGGCCGGGGGAGCGATTGGTGCTGTCCGACGGCCGGGGTGTGCGGGCCGACTGCGTCGTCGAGGCCGCCGACAAACGCTGGATCTCCGCGAAGGTGCTCGACCGCCAGACCGTCCCCCCGGCGTCGCCGCAGGTCACCGTGGTGCAGGCCATCCCCAAAGCCGAGCGCTCCGAGTTGGCGATCGAGTTGGCCACCGAGGCCGGGGCCGACGAGTTCGTTGCCTGGCAGGCCGCGCGCTGTGTGGCCCGCTGGGACGGCGAACGGGCGGACAAGGGGCTGCGCCGGTGGCGGGCGGTGGCCCGCTCGGCGGCCCGCCAGTCGCGGCGCGCCTACATCCCCGAGGTCAGCGGACCGATCACCACGGCCGCCCTGACCCGGCTCGTCGCCGAACGGGTCGGCGCGGGTGCGGTGGTCTTGGCGCTGCATGAATCCGCCACCCGGCCGCTTGCGGATATCCCTCTGGCGCAATCTGATTCGATAATCCTGGCGGTAGGTCCGGAGGGGGGCATCGACGACGACGAACTCGCCGACCTGGCGGCCGCCGGAGCCCGCCCAGCCCGGCTGGGCCCGACGGTGCTGCGGACCTCCACCGCCGCGGCGGTGGCACTCGGAGCCCTCGGCGTGCTCACGGACCGCTGGGCGACACCGTCGCCATGAGCGGTGATCACACTGCGCCGGGCGAGCTTCCGAGCCGGGCGTAGATCGACGCGGCCTCGGCCCGGTTGGTGGCGTTCAATTTGCGCAGCACCCGCTTCACATGGGATTTCACCGTGCCTGCCGAGATGACGAGTTCGTCGGCGATCTGCTGATTGGTGCGGCCGTCGGCCATCAGGCGCAACACCTCGATCTCGCGGCGCGTCAGCATCTCGTTGACCCGGGAGGTCATGGTGGCCAGCATCCGAGTGGCCGGACTGCGCACCGCGGGTTCGACCTTCCGCAGCTCAAGGTCGGCATCCTGCAGCGCTTGCGCCGCCTGCTCCGCCGTTGCCAACGCGGTACGGACCTCGGCATGCTGGCGGCGCATCCGCTCGACCAGGACGGTCCGCTCGAAGGCGTACCCGAAGCCCTCGGCGAACGCCCACACCGTATCGCGGTCGATCTCGTCCACCGTCCGTCCGCTGTACAGCCGGTCGGCATGTAGGAAACCGATGACCCGGCCGGTCGGCATCACCGGCGCGGCGACGTAGGACCGGGTCAGGGAGAAGTCGATGATGGGGCGGTTGACCCGGGGGTCATTGCGGGCATCGCGCACGATCGCCGGCGCCTGCCGCCGAATCATCTGGGTTTCCAACAGCATATGGTCCAGTGGTGGCGCTACCGACTGGGCGAACGCCACCATCTTCTCCGCGCCCTCGACGTCCTCGCCGAAGTACGCCGACTCCATAACCATGCGACCGTCGTGTACACGGAACAGGACCGCCCGGTCGAAGCCACACCGTTCGACGAGTTCGCGCGGCGCACGATCGAGGATCGCAGCCACCTCGTCCACAGCCCGCAACTTGCTCAGCGCTTCCTGCACCTGAAGGAGTGCCGTCGCCCGGCGTCGCGCGCCGTCCTCGACCAGCTGCCGTTCGAGCAGTGACAGATCCAGCACGGCCTCCAGTGCGGCCAATGCGCGTTCGTCACCCACCGCCTCCAGCACGTCGCGAACGACGGAGGCTTGCGCGTCGACGGATTCGGCCACCGCCCTGACCGGGTCGCTGCCCGGTTCGACGGTGCCCGATCGGCAGGCTTCGGCGTAGCGGCGTGCCACCGGGCTGAGCTGCGCCGGCTTGCATGCCCACCCGGGGTGGTTGCCGTCGGCGAGCGCGCTGACCGAGAGGGGATCGCTGGCAAGGGTCACAGTGCCTCGATCGTCGCACCGTGTCGGCATCCGCGGTGGAGAATGCACCCGCTCGGGGGCAGAACTGACCCCCATGGGGAGATCGACCTGCCAGGTCCCCGGCCACAAAGCTGGTGGCATGACCTTGACGACGATATCGGCATTGCAGCAGCTGACCACCCCCGAGGGGGTCGCCAACCCGTACCCGCTCTTCGAGCACCTGCGGGAGGTCTCGCCCGTCGCCGGATACCAGGACTGGCCGCCCGGCACGGTGCCGGGGGCCGACGAGCCGGTTACGGCCTGGGCACTGTTCCGTTATGACCAGGTTTTCGCCGCCGCCCGCGACAGCGAGACGTTCTCCTCGCGTGACCCGATCCAGGAGGCGTCGTCGGCGCCCAGCCTGATGCTGGTCAACACCGACCCGCCGGCGCACACGGGGGAGCGCAAACTGGTGAGCCAGGCGTTCTCACCGCGGCGCATTCGCCGCCTCGAGGGCTGGCTGGCCGATCTGGTGCCCGCGCTCCTCGCCGACTTCGACGCCCGCACCGGCGACAGTGATCGCGACGTCATGGAGTTCGCGGCCGAGGTGCCCACCAGGGCGATGGTCCGGCTGCTGGGCCTGCCCGAAGGGGATCACGTCCGTTTCAAGAATTGGGCCAACGCATTCATGCTCTCCTCGGCGATGACGCCGGAGGAGCGAATGGCCAGCAACGCCGAGATGGTTCGGGCATTCAGCGAACGGGTCGTCGAACACACTGCGCGCCTTGATGACTCGCGGGACGTGGAGGAGGCCGAAGACCTGATCTCAGCGCTCCTGCGGGCCGAGCTGGACGGGCAGCGGCTGACCGCCGAGCAGGTCGTGCGGTTCTGCGTGACGCTGGTGGTGGCCGGCAGCGAGACGACGACGTATCTGATCGGCAGCGTCCTGCACGCCATGGCCCGCGAGCCCGCGGTGACCGCCCGCGTGCGGGCCGACCGGTCGTTGGTCGGCACCTTCATCGAGGAGGTCGCACGTCTCACCGGGCCGCAGCGCCTGTTCCGTATCGCGACCCGCGACGTCGAGATCGACGGGGCCGACATCAAGAAAGGGGAGTGGGTGGCGTTGTTCTTCGGGTCGGCCAACCACGACCCGGCGGTCTTTCCGGAACCCGAGCGGTTGGACCTGGACCGGCCCAACATCCGCCAGCACATGGCCTTCGGCCACGGACTGCACTTCTGCCTGGGCGCCCCGCTGGCTCGGCTAGAGGTGCTCGCTGTCGTCAACGCCGTCCTCGACCGCTACCCGACGATCGGTCTGTCCGAGGAGCCGGGTGTCCGGCAGACCGCAAGCCTGCTCACCCACGGCTTCGTCCGGCTGCCGCTGCAGCTCGCCCGATGAGCGAACATCTCAACATCGAGAACACCCAGGCGATCTACACCGCCGTCCCGGCCGGTGACCTCGATACCGCGGTGAGCCTGCTCGATCCGGAGATCCGCATCACCTACTACGGCAGCGACGCGATTCCCTACGCCGGCGACTACCGCGGCATGGCCCGCGCGCTGGAGTTCTTCGCCGCAGTCGGTGAGCACATCCAGATCCTGGCGATGGAGCCTTGGCTGTTCATCCCGGACGGAGACAACCTGGCAGTCTGGGGCCACCAGAAGTTCCTTCGGACGTCGACCGGGTACAGCTGGGAATCGGAGTTCGCGCACATCATCACGCTGCGCGACGGCAGGTGGCTGCACTTCCGCGACTTCATGAACTCGGCGTTGACCCACGATGCCTTCACCCGCACGCGGTAAACTGGGGCTTCGCGTTCGAAGGTAAACCCAGGAAGCAGGCTAGAGAAAACCACGTGACGCCCCGCGAGACAACCGCTGCTCGCCCCGATGACGACTCCCGGGTGCGCAGCAGCATGAATGTTCCGCCCGACCTCGTGGTGGGCCTGCTGGGTTCCGCCGACGAGAACCTGCGGGCCATGGAGCGCAGCCTGGCCGCTGACCTGCATGTTCGCGGCAACAACATCACCTTGGCGGGCAGTTCGGCGGACGTGGCGATGGCCGAACGGGTCATCTCCGAGCTCATCGCGGTGGTGGCCGGCGGTCAGACGTTGACCCCCGACGCGGTGCGCCACAGCGTCGGCATGGTCGCCGGCGCGGACAACGAGTCGCCGGCTGAGGTGCTCACCCTCGACATCCTGT
>JAGQTW010000273.1 GCA_020438785.1 Mycobacterium sp.
CGATCCGGTCGCTCATCGTCAGCGCCTCTTCCTGGTCGTGGGTCACGTAGACGAACGTGATCTCCACCTCGCGTTGCATCGCGCGAAGCTCGAGTTGGAGCTGGCGTCGCAGTTTGGCGTCCAGGGCGCCGAGCGGTTCGTCGAGCAGCAGCACCCGCGGCTCGAGCACCAGCGCCCGGGCCAGCGCCACCCGCTGCTGCTGGCCCCCCGACATCTGGGCGGGCCTACGCTTGGCGAACTCGTTCATCCGCACCATCTCCAGGGCCGCACCGACCCGCCGCTTGGTCTCCTGCTTGCCGACCTTCTGGTAGCGCAGGCCGAAGGCCACGTTGTCCCAGACCGTCATGAACGGGAACAACGCGTAACTCTGGAATACGGTGTTGACCGGGCGCTTGTGCGGGGGATCGGGCGCGACGTCACGGCCGTCGAGCTCGATGCGTCCGGCGTCCGGCTTCTCGAATCCGGCGATCATTCGCAGGATGGTGGTCTTGCCGCAACCGGAGGCGCCCAGCAGCGAGTAGAACTGTCCGGCCGGGATGTCGAGGTTGATATCGGTGACCGCCGCGACGCCGTCGAACGACTTCGCCAGCTGGTGCAGCCGGATCGCGCCGCCGGTCACCGGTGGCGCCCCCGACGGCAGCGGCTCAGCCGGCCACCGCCTCGGCCAGCCGGGCGAAGTTGCGGGCGAACCGGTCGACATCGTCCTCGTCGTGCTGAACCGAGAGCAACCACTGCTCCACCTTGCCCCAGGGCGGCAGGAACACGCCGCCGTTGTGCTGCATCAGCCAGTGCAGGTGGCCCAGCCGGTCGTCGATCTGCAGGAAATCGCGGAACTCCCGTACCGGCTCACGCCTGAACGTCACACAGCCCTTGCCGCCGACGCTCACCACGTGCCAACCGTAACCGTGTTCGGCGATCGTCGCGTCCAAACTGTCCCGCAGCCGCGCCGCCAGCCGGCCCATCCGCTCGTAGGCTGCCGGGGTGAGTATCTCGCCGAGAGTGGCCCGGGTGGCCGCCAGCGCCAGCGGGTTGCCGTTGAAGGTACCCACCTGCTCGTAGCGGCCGTCGGCGATCAGCTCCATGACCGCCGCGCTGCCGCCGATGGCGGCCACCGCGATGCCGCCCCCCAAAGCCTTTGCCAGACAGACGATGTCGGGCACCACACCGGACATCCCGATGACCCCGCTCGGGCCGGTGGTGAAGCCGGTCTTGACCTCGTCGAAGATCAGCAGCGCGCCCTCGGCGTGCACCAGGTCGCGGATCGCGGCGAGATAGCCGTCGGCGGGCGGGATGATCCCGGCGTTCATCATCACCGGTTCGAGGATCATGGCGGCCACCCGGCCGCGGTGCTCGGCAAGGGCCCGGGCCACCGCCTCGGGGTCGTTGAACGGTACGACGACCACCAGGTCACGGATCGCCGTCGGGATGCCACTGTTGCCGGGCACGCCATTCGGATGGTCGCGGGGGCCGACCTCGTCGGCCTCGGGCAGCACCGAGACCTCGACGGAGTCGTGGTGGCCGTGGTAGCAGCCCTCGACCTTGATGATCAGGTCCCGGCCGGTGAACGACCGGGCGAGATGGACGGCGTCCATGGTGGCCTCGGTGCCGGAGTTGGCGAATCGCCACAGTGGCAGGCCGAAACGGCGGGCCAACTCTCCGGCGACCCAGATCGCGTCCTCGGTGGGCTGGGCGAAGTGGGTGCCCCGGCGCACCTGGCGGCTGACCGCGTCGACGATCGCCGGGTGGGCGTGACCGGCGATCGACGCCCCGTAGCCGCCGTGCATGTCGACATACTCGGTCCCGTCGACGTCGTACACCTTCGACCCGGCGCCGTGGCTCATCCAGACCGCCTGTGGTTGGGCGATCTGCCAGTTCGAGGTGGCGCCACCGGCCAGGTGCGCACGGGCGCGGGCGATCATCGCGGTGCTGCGCGGTTGGCGCGCCAGGAACACCTTCTCCTCGTCGGCGATCAACTCGTCGACTGCGTCTCGGACCCGGCTCTCGAACGTCGACGAAGCCACCGGAAACCTCCGCTCGGATGCTGCGCGGACCTGCGGATAGGTACCGCCGCAGCTATTGACTGAGTGTTCAGTCTATGTCACAGTCCAAGCAGCGACAAGATGCGAATACCACGGAGGTGCGGATGCCTGTTCCCAACCGACCCGGTCCGAGCCGCCGACAGTTCTTGCAACGGGCCGCACTGCTGGCTGCGGGCACTCCCGCCATGGTGGCGTTTCTGGACGCGTGTTCCAAAGGCGGACAACCGAGTTCGGCTCCCAGCCTGACCATCGCCTCGCCGAGCAGCCCGGTCAAGTGGGACATCCCCGGTGACAACAAGCCGATCGCCGACGGCCTCGCCCCGGAGAAGGGCGCCACCCTCCAGCTCTACAGCTACGCCGACTACATCGCGCCGGACGCGATCAAGTCGTTCGAGGAGAAGTACTCGGCCACGGTGCAGGTGTCGACGTTCAACGACACCGACGAGGCCATCACCAAGATCCGCGGCGGCAACGTCGACTACGACCTCTACTTCCCGAGTTACGACCAGATCAGCCGGCTGATCAACGGCGGGCTGGTGCGCTCGCTCAACCACAGCTACATCCCCAACATCAAGAACGTCTGGCCGTTCTTCACCAACCCCTTCTATGACCAGGAGTGGCGCTACACGGTGCCCTACACCGTCTACACCACGGGCATCGGCTGGCGTAACGACCAGGTGCCCGCCGACATCGGCGCGCTGAAGAA
The DNA here is from genome assembly GCA_020438785.1 of Mycobacterium sp. Taxonomy (GTDB): domain Bacteria; phylum Actinomycetota; class Actinomycetes; order Mycobacteriales; family Mycobacteriaceae; genus Mycobacterium. Next base: position 2,746 of record JAGQTW010000273.1, read on the forward strand.
TCCCTATGATTCGCTGTGGGATCCGGCCTACAAGAACAAGACCGCCGTCATCGACGACTGGCACACCGCGATGGCCATGGTGCTGCTGAAGCTGGGCATCACCGACGTGAACACCTCCTCGGCCGATGACCTCAAGAAGGTCGGCGAGCAGCTGACCGCGTTGGTGGCCGCCACCTCGCCGAAGGTCACCATCACCATGTACAGCGACCTGCCCGCCGGTCAGATCGGGCTGTCCCAGATGTGGTCCGGTGACATCATCAACGCCGTCAACTACCTGCCCGAGGGGACCAAGCCCGACATCCTGCGCTACTGGTTCCCCGCCGACGGCAAGGGTCTGGTGGACAACGACCTGATGGTGCTGTTGCGCGGCGGCAGAAACCCGGTGCTGGGCCATCTGTTCGTCAACCACATGCTGGACACCGAGATGGCCAAGCTGAACTTCAAGCAGATCGGCTATCAGCCGCCGCAGAACTCGCTGAACCCGGATACGCTCGTCGCCGACGGGCTGGTCCCGGAGAACCTCAGGAGCGCTATCGTGCGCCCCGAGTACTTCGACGTCGGCTACCGGACCCTCGAACTCGACGCGGCCAATGACGCTGCGTGGCACAACGTCTGGCGAGCCTTCAAGGCCGGGGGATCCTGACGGCGGTGGTCCTCGCCCCGCCTCCCGCCCCGGTCGCCGCCCCACCCGACGCACCGTCCAAGCGCCCCCGCAACAGCGCGTTGTGGCCCGCTCTGGCCATGCCGGGCATAGTCTGGCTGCTGCTGTTCTTCCTGGCGCCGCTCTACGTGGTGCTGGCCATCGTGTTCGGCCGGGTGGATCCGATCTTCCGCACCCCGATACCGGTGTGGAATCCGTTGCAGTGGAATCCCGATCAGTTCACCTATGTTCTGACGCGCATCGTGGGCGAGAACGGTGTGTTCGGCCCCGCGTTGGCGCGCACCGCCGTCTACGTCGTGGCGGCCAGCCTGCTCTGCCTGCTGATCGCGTTCCCGGTGGCCTATTACACCGCGCGGTTGGCCGGCCGCTGGGCCGGTGTGCTGCTGGCCGCGCTGATCGCCCCGTTCTGGATCAGCTACATGATGCGAATGTTGGCCTGGGTCAACCTGCTTCAGGACGATGGCCTGGTCAACAGGGTGCTGAGTCTGGGCGGGCTGTTCGACGTGCACACCCATTGGCTCACCGGCCAGCCCGTCGTCGTGGTCCTGGGTCTGGTGTACGGCTATGTGCCGTACATGATCCTGCCGCTGTACGCCGGCCTGGATCGGCTGCCGCAGGCCACCCTGGAGGCCGCGCGTGACCTGGGCGCCAACCGGTTCGCGTCGTTCTGGCGGGTGACGCTGCCGATGTGCCGGCCGACCATCGTGGCGGCCGTGCTGCTGACCTGCCTGCCGATGCTGGGTGACTACTTCACCTCCGACATGCTCTCGGCATCGCCGAAGACCGCGATGGTGGGCAACCTGATCAACGACAGCGTGCAGTCGCCGGGTCAGACCGGACAGGCCGGCGCCTTCGTGATGCTGGTGCTGTTGGTGACGGTGCTGCCGATGCTCTACTACGTGCGGGTCACTGCCCGCGCCGACGAGGTCTCCACGTGAGGGGGCCGGTCGCATGGTGGAAGGACCCGTGGCGTCCGCCGCGGATCCTGCTCGGCGTCACCGTCGGCTACCTGGTCTGGTCGCTGTTGCCGGTGCTGATCGCGGTGATCTTCTCGTTCAACGACGGCCGGTCGCGAACGAACTGGCAGGGCTTCTCGTTCCGGTGGTACTGGGGTGACACCACGCGCTCGGTGTGGCACGACGCCTCGCTGCACACCGCCCTTCTGCAGACGTTGAAGCTCGGTCTCATCACCACGCTCATCACGGTTCCGCTCGGCGTCATGCTGGCGATCGGTATCGACCGATGGCGCGGCAGGCTGCCGGCCGGGGCGAACCTGCTGATGCTGGTGTCGTTCGTGCTTCCCGAGGTGCTGCTCGCCGTCGCCCTGCTGTTCGTCGTCACGTCGCTGACCCTGCCTATCGGGCTGGGCACCTCGGCGCAGGTGGTCGGTCTGGTCACCTTCCAGATCGCGTATCCGGCGGTCCTGGTCCGGGCCCGGCTTGCCACCATCGGCAGCCAGTATGAGGAGGCCGCAATGGATCTGGGCGCCTCCGCACTCGAGGCGCTGCGGCGGGTCACCCTGCCGATGCTGATGCCGGCCATCTTCGCCAGCACGGTGCTGGTGTTCGCCGACGTCATCGACGACTTCGTGTTGGTGCGCTATCTGTCCGGCAACTCCTCGACCGAACCGGTGTCGGTGAAGATCTACAACACCGCCCGCGCCGCGCCGACGCCCGCCCTCAATGCGCTCGCCACCCTGCTGCTGGCGGCGGCACTGATCGCCGTCACCATCGGATACCTGGTGTACCGGAAGATGACTCGCGGCGATGACACGGCGGGCAGGGGTATCGCGGCGTTCGCCGGCGAGGCCTGACTCCCGTCGATCTCTGGACCGCGACCCCGCGAACGTCTAGTCTGACTGTATGTTCAAACAAGATCCCGCCCCGGTTCCGGCCGACGATCTCGCCGCCTCCCTGGCCCCGTTCGGACAGTCCCGTATGTTGCCGCGGGAGGCCTACGTCGACCCGGCCGTTTTCGCGTGGGAGAAGCGGAACATCTTCGGCGGTTGGCACTGCGTCGGCCACGCCGGGGACCTCGAGGGCGTCGGGGCGCAGAAGGCCGTCGGCTCGGGCAAGGACGGGATCCTTCTGGTGCGCGGCGAGGACGGCCGCGTGCGCGCCTTCGCCAACGTATGCCGGCACCGAGGCCACGAGATGCTGGCCTGCGGCACCACCGCCAAGCGCCGCGGTGTCGTGTGCCCGTACCACTCGTGGTCGTACAAGCTCACCGGTGAACTCCGCCATGCACCGGGGTTCGAGTCCGGCGACGGATTCCATTTCGACACAGGTCAATTCGGCCTGACCGAGCTGCGACTGGTCGACTGGCACGGCTATCTCTTCGTCGATCCCAGCGGTGCGGACATCGACTTCGAGCGGCATGTCGCGGGCATGGAGGAGATCGTCGGACCGTACAAGCCCGAGGAACTCACCGTGGTGGCCCGGCACTCCTACGAGCTGGACACCAACTGGAAGGTGATCGTCGAGAACTACCAGGAGTGCTACCACTGTCAGGCGATCCACCCCGAGCTCTCCCGGATCAGCCCGCCCACCAGCGGGGAGAACATCGAGTTGCCGGGCGACTGGATGGGCGGCTGGATGTCGATGATCGACGAGGCGCAGACGATGTCACTGAGCGGGCAGAGCGGCGGCGTGGCCATCAAGGGCCTGTCGCAGCAGGAGTTGCGCACGGTGATGTACCTAGTCGGCTTCCCCAACCTCCTGGTCAGCCTGCATCCCGACTATGTGATGACCCACCTGATGACGCCCCTGGCCGTGGACCGCACCCACGTCGAATGCGCCTGGGCGTTCCCGAAGGAGGCGCTGGAGAAGCCGGACTTCGATCCGTCCTACGCCGTGGACTTCTGGGACCTGACCAACCGTCAGGACTGGGGGGCGTGCGAATCGGTGCAGCGCGGGTTGAGTTCACCGCACGCCCGGCCCGGCCCGCTGGCCCCCGACGAAGACGGCGTCTACCAGTTCGTCACCCGGGTTGCCCGGGCCTACGCCGGCACGCGGTGATGGGCTGGCACACTCCCACGGTGTGAGCACTCACGCGCTGATCCTCGCCGGCGGCGGGCTGGCCGGGATCGCCTGGGAGACCGGGATCCTCCAGGGCATCGCAGATGAGGCGCCGGCCACCGCGCAGGCGTTGCTGGACTCCGAGATCCTGGTCGGCACCTCGGCGGGCTCGGCGGTGGCCGCCCAGATCAGCGGAAGCATGCCGCTGCAGCTGCTCTACGAACGGCAGGTCGCCGAGGACTCCCACGAACTCGATCCCGCCGTCGACATCGAGGCGCTCGGCCGACTCTTTCTCGACGCGGTATCGCAACCGGACGCGACGGCGCGGCAGAAGCTCCAGCGCATCGGCGCCATCGCAGCGAGCACACCCACGGTGGCCGAGCCGGTGCGCAGGCGGGTGATCGAGCACCGGTTGCCCAGTCACGACTGGCCCGACCGGGACCTGCGGATCACCGCCATCGACATCGACACCGGTGAACTGGTGGTGTTCGACGCGTCGTCCGGGGTGGCGCTGGTCGACGCGGTGGCGGCCAGTTGCGCCGTGCCGGGCACCTGGCCGCCGGTGACCATCGGTGACCGGCGCTACATGGACGGCGGGGTGGCCAGCTCCGTGCACACCGCGGTGGCGTCCGACTGCAGCACGGCGGTGGTGCTGGTGCCCGCCGGGGAGTTCGCGCCGTCACCGTTCAGCGCGGGCGTGGCCGCCGAGATCGCGGCGTTCGGCGCGCGCACCTGCGCGGTGTTCGCCGACGAGGACTCGCTGCGCGCGTTCGGGCCCAACCCGCTCGATCCGCGCTGCCGCGTACCGTCCGCGCGGGCCGGACGCGCACAGGGCCGCCGGGTGGCGGCCGCGGTCACCGAGTTTCTGGGCTGAAGCCGTCCAGGGCCCGGGCGGCCAGTTCGTGCCCGATGTCGATGACCTCGGCCGCACGGTGGAAATCCAGGCTGCGGCAGGTCGAGCGCGGAACCTCGATGAGCAGGTCGGGGGGATAGGTCGCCAACTGGTGCCGGGCCAGTGCCGCCTGCGCGATGTCGATCGTTCGGTTCATCACCGCGAAGCTGCCGAGCTTCGGGATCGACGCCTCACGCCCGCCGTCCACCAGCTGATCGGAGTCGTCGGCCGTCTCCTCGCCGGCGTCCTCGGCGGCGCCGAACCGGCTGCGCACCGACTTGGCCGGCGCGGTGTCCAGCAGGGCCGAGGTGCTGCGCAGCAGCCGGTTCAGCCACTCCGTGGTGGCACGCGTCTCCGGGCCGGCGGCCTGGTCGGGGTCCGGGTCCTGAGGGGTGTCCTGGTCGGCGCCACCGAGGCTGACGGCGATGGTCAGATCGGCGTTCACCGCCGCGATCGGCGCCATCGGCAGCGGGTCGAGGATGCCGCCGTCGGCCAGCAGCCGGCCGTCGAGCACATGCGGCGCGATGATGCCGGGGATGGCGATCGAGGCGCGGATGGCGGCGTCGACCGGCCCGCGCTGCAGCCAGACCGACTTGCCCGCGATCAGGTCGGTCGTCACCGCGGTGTAGGGGATCGGCAGGCTCTCGATGGTGGCGTCGCCGAGGATGTCGCGGACCGCGTCGAGGATCTTCTCCGCCCGTAGCACGCCGGCAGCTGTGATGGACGGGTCCAACAGCCGCAGTACCGCCCGCTGGGTCAAAGTGGTTGCCCACTCGGCGAATTCGTCCAACGACCCGGCGGCATGCAGACCGCCCACCAGGGCGCCCATTGAGGAACCGGCGACCCCGACCACCTCGTAGCCGCGCGAGCGCAGTTCGTTGATGACGCCGATGTGGGCGTAGCCGCGGGCGCCGCCGCTACCGAGCGCCAGGGCTACTCGGCCGGTCGGGGTCTGCGCGGGCATGACTCCATTCTGCGTCAGCGGCTCAATCGCGTTGGACGGCGTCGAGGGCGCCGAGCCTGTCGACGGAGACGGTGTATCCCAGGGTGTCGAGGACGCGGGTGTCCCGACCGTTGTTCGGGCCGTCCGGGCCCGCGGCCGCCGGAGCGGCGAAACCGATGACGGCTGCGCTCAGGGCGCCGGCCGCGAGGGTGGCGATCGTGTAGGTCTTCATGTCCACTGAGAACCACGCGGCGCGGCGCAATAGTTCCGCTGGCAGTAACTGGGCGGTCGGTGGCAGGAACGCCGCGCGGGTTCTGCTACCCGTGATCGAAAAGCCGGGCGGTCAGCTGCAGCCGCCGGACGCGGCGGCCCGCACGGCGATGATCACCGCGGCCTGTTGCGGGGTGGACAGCTGCGCCCAGGTCTGGTTGAACGTCGCCGGACCGCTGGCAGCCGAACCCTGCAGGTCCTTCAGGAATGGCTCCACCAGGTCGGGATTCTCGCCGCCCCGGGTGTCCATCCACTCCTTGGCGGCCCGGCAGGCCTGCGCATACTGCTCCTCGGTGGATTCCGCGGGCACGTCGATCGTCGTCGTCACCCCGCCCGCGGAGACCCCGATGGGGCCTTCGTTCGCCCGGCCCGCGGCGGGCTGTTGCGCGCCGGGAGACGGGTGCGGGGCGGCGGAGCCGGGCTGCGAACCGCCGCCTGTGGAGCAGCCCGCCAGCGCCGCGGCGACGGCGACGACGGTGGCCAGGTAGCGACGTGGGTGCCTGCGCATGACGCCCAATCTATGCAACACTGGCGGCCGTGTTGGAGGGCACCGGGTCCGTGGAGTGTTGTCGCGCGTAAGCGACCCCCGATCCGTCCCCTCTTCTCCCCGGAGTTCTCCACCCATGTCGACCATGTCGTTTCCGTCCGTATCGGCGCCCACCCGGCTGCGCCTGCCCGACCTGCTGCACACCACCGACCGGTTCGCCGACGAGGTGCTGCGCGGTGGGTTCGACCACCTGCTGCCGAGGGGTGGCGTGCCGACCGACCGGCGCTGGTTCACCCGCCTGCACGCCGACTTCGAACTCGACGTCTGGCTGATCAGCTGGGTGCCCGGCCACACCACCGAACTGCACGACCACAGCGGCTCGCTGGGCGCGCTGACGGTGCTGTCCGGCTCGCTGCACGAATACCGTTGGGACGGTTTGCGATTGCGCCGCCGCCTACTCGATTCCGGCGACCAGGCGGGCTTTCCGCTCGGCTGGGTGCACGACGTTGTCGGCGCGCACGCCGGGACCACGCTCAGCGTGCACGCCTATTCGCCGCCGCTGACGGCGATGTCGTACTACGAGGTCGGCGAGCGCGGCACGCTGCGCCGAACGCGTACCGAACTCACCGACGAACCGGAGGGCCAATGACGCAGAGTCGCATCGACCGCGCATTGGCGGACGCCCGGGCCCGGTTGCAGCGGCTGCCGGCCGGCCAGGTGCCCGCCGCGCTGAGCCGCGGCGCCATCCTGGTCGACATCCGCCCGGCGGCTCA
>JAGQTW010000274.1 GCA_020438785.1 Mycobacterium sp.
GCCGACCACCGGATCAACTTCAAGGCGCACAACCTCGACCAGGTGCTCGACGGTGACCTCGACGCCGTCCTGGATGCGCTCGCCGCCGCCGACAAACAAGCCCGGCTGCAACAGCAATGACCGCCACCGGGCTCCGGCAGGCCATCGACGTGGCCACCGCCGCGCTCGCCCAGGCCGGGATCGACTCGGCGCGCGCCGACGCCGAACTGCTGGCCGCCCACGCGGCCGGAACCGAGCGCGGCCGGCTGGCCGTCCTGGCCGCGCCCGACGCCGAGTTCTTCGGCCGCTACGACGAGCTGATCACCGCGCGCACCCGCCGAATCCCGTTGCAGCACATCACCGGTACCGCGGCGTTCGGCCCGCTCACGCTGCACGTCGGTCCCGGCGTGTTCATCCCGCGACCGGAGACCGAGGCGCTGCTGGAATGGGCGCTGGCCCAGTCGCTTCCGGCCGATCCGCTGATCGTGGACCTGTGTACCGGTTCCGGTGCGCTGGCGATCGCGTTGGCCCGCCACTGGCCGCGGGCGCGGGTGATCGCGGTGGACGACGACGGCGCGGCGCTGGCCTACGCCCGCCGCAACGCCGAATCCTCGGCGGTGGAACTCCTCGAGGCCGACGTCACCGCCGCCGGACTCCTTCCGGAACTGACCGGTACCGTCGACCTCGTGGTGGCCAACCCGCCGTACATCCCCGCCGGGGCCGAGCTGGAACCCGAAGTGGCCCAGCACGACCCGGCCCATGCCCTGTTCGGCGGTGCCGACGGCATGGCCGTCATCGCACCGATCGTCGACCATGCGGGCGGGTGGCTCAAGAGCGGCGGCCTGCTGGCCGTCGAGCACGACGACACCACGTCGGCTCAGACCGTCGAAATGATCGGTCGCACCGGGCTGTTCGACGCGGTGACGGCGCACCGCGATCTCACCGGGCGGCCGAGATTCGTCACCGCTCGCCGAGTCGAACGGGAGGACTCAGCGTGACCCAGTTCTTCGACTGCGGCGATCCGCACCAGCGCGACACCGCGATCGCCGCCGCGGCCGCCGCGGTGAAGAGCGGCCGGCTGGTCGTCATGCCCACCGACACCGTCTACGGCCTCGGCGCCGACGCTTTCGACAGCGGCGCCGTCACCGGCCTGCTCGCGGCCAAGGGCCGCGGCCGGGACATGCCCGTCGGTGTCCTGGTCGGCTCCTGGCACACCATTGAGGGCCTGGTCTACACCGTGCCGCACAGCGCGCGCGAGCTGATCCGCGCGTTCTGGCCGGGGGCCCTGAGCCTGGTGGTCCAGCAGGCGCCCTCACTGCAGTGGGACCTCGGCGACGCGCGGGGGACCGTGATGCTGCGGATGCCGCTGCACCCGGTGGCGATCGAACTGCTGCGCGAGGTCGGGCCGATGGCCGTCTCGAGCGCCAACATCTCCGGTCGCCCTGCGGCCACCACCGCCGAGGAGGCGCAGCACCAGCTCGGCGACCTCGTCGACGTCTACCTCGACGCCGGGCCGTCCGGGGCGCAGGCCGCCTCGACGATCGTCGACCTCACCGGTCCGGAGCCGCGGATCCTGCGCGAGGGCCCGATCAGCACGCAGGCCGTCGCCGATGTGCTGGGCACCGACGTGGCCTCGCTGAGCGCCTGACGGGGCCGCCGTCTCAGGTCGGTGCAGTACCGTTTTCTGCGATGGTGAGCCAAACCGACGTTCTCGCCTGGTCGGCTTCCCGTGCCGCCGCGATGCTGCCGACCGAACACGTGCTGGCACTGGCCGACCGCGGCGCCGGTGTGCCGCTGCGCGAGCTCGTCCTGGTCGGTCTGACCGCGGCGATCGTCACCTACTTCGCCACCGGCTGGGTCCGGGTGCTGGCCACCAGGCTGGGCGCGGTGGCGTATCCGCGCGAACGCGACGTGCACCTGCACCCGACCCCGCGGATGGGCGGGCTGGCGATGTACGTCGGCGTCATCGCCGCGGTGTTCCTGGCCTCCCAGCTGCCGGCGCTCACCCGCGGATTCATCTACTCATCGGGCATGCCCGCCGTGGTCGTGGCCGGTGGGCTGATCATGGGGATCGGGCTCATCGACGACCGGTGGGGGCTGGACGCGCTGACCAAGTTCGCCGGCCAGATCACCGCGGCCAGCGTGCTGGTCACCATGGG
>JAGQTW010000275.1 GCA_020438785.1 Mycobacterium sp.
ACGGCCCGACCGAGGCCACCGTGTGTGCGTCGATGAGCACGCCGTTGCGCCCGGGTCGGGCGGTGGTTCCGGTCGGTTCCCCGATCGAGGGTGCGGCGACGTTCGTACTGGACCCCTGGTTGCAGCCGGTGGCGCCCGGGGTGGTCGGGGAGTTGTACCTGGCCGGCCGTGGCGTGGGGATGGGCTATCTGCACCGCTCGGGTCTGAGTGCGTCGCGGTTCGTGGCGTGCCCGTTCGGGTTGCCGGGGTCGCGGATGTATCGCACCGGCGACCTGGTGCGCTGGGGCGACGACGGCCAGCTCGAGTACCTGGGCCGCGCTGATGAGCAGGTCAAGATCCGTGGCTACCGCATCGAGTTGGGCGAGATCCAGAGTGTGCTGGCCACGGTTGCGGGGGTGGCCCAGGCGGCGGTGATCGCCCGTGAGGACCGCCCGGGGGACAAACGTCTGGTGGGTTATGTGACCGAGACGCAGGCCGGGTCGGTGAATCCGGGTGCGGCGCGGGCAGCGCTGGCGGATCGGTTGCCGGCGTACATGGTGCCGGCGGCGATCGTAGTGATGGAGACCCTGCCGCTGACGGTCAACGGCAAGCTCGACGTGCGGGCGTTGCCGGCTCCGGAGTACGGCAACGGTGTGGGGGAGTACCGGGCGCCGTCGAATCCGGTCGAGGAGATTCTGGTCAAGATCTACGCCGAGGTGCTCGGTGTGGAGCGGGTCGGGGTCGATGACTCGTTCTTCGATCTGGGCGGCGACAGCATTCTGTCGATGCAGGTGGTGGCCCGGGCGCGGGCGGCCGGCTTGATCTGCCGGCCGCGGGATGTGTTCGTCGAGCAGACGGTGGCGCGGGTGGCCGCGCTGGTCAAGGTGTCCGGCGGTGAGGCCGGTGTCGTCGACGAGGGCATCGGCCCGGTGGTGGCCACCCCGATCATGCGCTGGCTGCATGACGTGCAGGGGCCGACCGATGAGTTCAACCAGACCCTGGTGTTCACCGCCCCGGCGGGGGTGGATGCGGACGACGTCGAGGCGGTGCTGCAGGCCCTGCTGGACCGGCATGCCACGTTGCGGTTGCAGGTGGCCGACGACGGCGCGGATGGTTGGTCGCTGACGGTGCCCGAGCCGGGGTCGGTGCCCGCCGGGCAGTGTGTGTCGACGGTGGCGGCGCTGTCCGACGAGGTGTTGGTGGCGGCGCGGTCTGATCTGGATCCGGCCGCGGGGCGGTTGGTGCGTGCGGTGTGGGCGGCCGATACTGGTCAGCTGGCGTTGATCATCCATCACCTGGCCGTCGATGGGGTGTCGTGGCGAATCCTGGTCGAGGACCTCAACATCGCCTGGGCACAGCATCACAACGGCCAGCCGATCGCGTTGCCGACCGGCGGGACCTCGTTCGCCCGGTGGTCGAAGGTGCTCGAGGAGCACGCCCACAGCACCGAGGTGCTCGAGTCGGCCGAGGCGTGGCGGCAGGTGGTGCGCACGCCGGCGGTGGTCTCGGCGGTGCAGCCCGACCGGGACACCTATGCCAGCGCCGGCACCGCATCGGTGTCGCTGGACACCGCGACCACCCGGCGGCTGCTCGGTGAGGTGCCCGCGGCGTTCCACGCCGGGGTGCAGGACATCCTGCTGATCGCCTTCGGGCTGGCGTGGACGGAGTTTCTGGGTACCGGTCCCACGCCGATCGGCATCGACGTCGAGGGTCACGGCCGCGAGGAGCAGTGGGCCGCCGACGATGTCGACCTGTCCCGCACGGTGGGCTGGTTCACCACGAAGTACCCGATCGCGCTGACCCCGGGTGCGATCTCCTGGGAGCGGGTGCGCGCCGGTGATGTCGCCCTGGGTGCGGTGATCAAGGATGCCAAGGAGCAGCTTCGCGCGCTGCCCGACCCGGTGAGCTACGGGCTGCTGCGCTATGTGAACCCCGATGTCGAGTTGGGTGGCGCCGAGCCGGGCATCGGCTTCAACTACCTGGGCCGGCTGGGTAGCGGTGCCGGTGAGCTCGCCGAGGAGTTGTGGCGCATCGATGCCGACGCCGCGACGCTCAGCGCCGCTGCGGCGGCGATCGCCATGCCGTTGATGCACACGGTGGCGCTCAACGCGGGCACGCTGGACACCGAGTCCGGGCCGCGGCTGCAAGCCGCCTGGACCTGGGCGCCTTCGGCGATGGACGCCGGGCAGATCGACCGGCTAAGCAAGTTGTGGTTCGAGGCGCTCGGCGGTATCTGCGCCCATGTGCAGCACGGCGGCGGCGGGTTGACCCCGTCGGATCTGTTGCCCGCCAAGCTGACTCAACCTCAGATCGACGAGCTGGCCCAGCGCCACCCGGTGGCCGACGTGTTGCCACTGACCCCGGTGCAGCAGGGCCTGATGTTCCACTCCCTGTTCGCGCCCGGCACCGCCGAGGACATGTACGCGGTGCAGTTGGACATCACCGTGGAGGGTGTCCTGGATCAGGATCGGCTGCGCGAAGCGGTGCACACCGTCATCGGCCGTCATCCCAACCTCGCCGCGCGGTTCTATGACCAGTTCGGTGAGCCGGTGCAGGTGTTGATGGCCGAACCGCAGATCGCCTGGCGCTATGTGGATCTGCGCGGCGACGACTGTGACCCGGGTGCGGAGGTCGATCGGCTGTGCGCGACCGAGCGTGCCGCGGTGTGTGATCTGTTGGGGCGCCCCACCTTCCGGGCCGCCTTGATCCGCACCTCCGGCAATCAGCACCGGTTCGTGCTGACGCTGCATCACATCGTGGTCGACGGTTGGTCGTTGCCGATCCTGCTGCAGGAGATCTTCGCCAGCTACTTCCGGCAGCGGCTGCCCGCGGCCGCGTCGTATCGCAGCTTCGTCACCTGGCTGGCCGCACAGGATCGCGACGCCGCGCACGCGGCGTGGCGTTCGGTGCTCGAGGGTTTCGACACCCCGACGCTGGTGGCCGCGCCGGCGGCGCCGGGGCCGCGGGCGGTGGACTCGTTCCGGATCTCGGCGGAGACCACGAAGGCCCTGGCGGATCTGGCCCGCGCCCAGCACACCACGGTGTCCACGGTGCTGCAGGCCGGCTGGGCCCAGGTGCTGATGATGCTGACCGGTCATCGGGATGTGGCCTTCGGCACCGCGGTCTCGGGGCGGCCCGCGGAATTGCCGGGTGCGGACACGATCGTCGGGTTGTTGATCAACACGGTGCCGGTGCGGGCGAAGGCCGGCGCGGGCAGCACGGTCGCCGACCTGCTGGCCGAGTTGCAGCACCACCACAACGACACCCTCGAGCACGAGCATGTGGCCCTGACCGAGATCCACCACCTCACCGGCCAGGACCACCTGTTCGACACCCTGTTTCTCTACGAGAGCTACCCGGTCGACATCACCGCCTTCATGGGGGTGCACGAGCTGTCGATCACCGACTTCGTCAGTCGCGAGTACAACCACTACCCGTTGTCGGTGATGGCCCTGCCGGGCGCCGAGATGGGGTTGCGGGTCGAGTACGACACCCACGCCTTCGACTCGACCGAGATCGCCACGGTGATCGGGCGTTTCGAGCGGGTGTTGGAGGCGATGACCGCCGATGCCGTGCAGCGACTTTCGGCCATCGACGTGCTCGATGCCGCCGAGCGCGGCCGGCTCGACGGTTGGGGCAACGCTGCGGTGCTGCGGGCGAGCGAGCCGACGCCGCTGTCGATCCCGGAGGTGTTCGCCGCGCAGGTCGCGCGCAACCCCGACGCTGCGGCGGTGACGTTCGAGGGCCGCACGATGAGTTACCGCGAGTTGGACGAGGCCTCGAACCGGTTGGCGCATCAGCTCGTCGACCACGGCGCCGGCCCGGGTGAATACGTGGCGCTGTTGCTGCCGCGCTCGGCGCAGGCGATCGTGGCGATGCTGGCCGTACTCAAGTCCGGGGCGGCCTACCTGGCGGTGGATCCGGTTGTGCCGGAAGCGCGGCTGGAGTTCATGCTCGGCGATGTCGCCCCGGTCGCGGTGGTCACCACGGCCGGGCTGCGGGCGCGGCTGGCCGAGTCGAGTGTGGCGGTGGTTCAGGTCGACGACGCGGCGCTGGCCGCGCAGCCCGTCGCGGCGCTGCCGACTCCCGCCGCCGACGACATCGCGTACCTGATCTACACCTCCGGCACCACCGGTACCCCCAAGGGCGTGGTGATCAGTCACCGCAACCTGACCCAGCTGGTCGAGTCGGCACCGTCGGACCTGCCGTCCGGGCCGGGGCAGACCTGGTCGCAATGGCACTCGCTGGTCTTCGACGTTTCGGTGTGGGAGATCTTCGGGGCGCTGCTGTCGGGCTCGCGGTTGGTGATCGTGCCCGAGGCGGCCGCCGGTTCACCGACGGATCTGCACGATCTGCTGGTGGCCGAGAAGGTCGATGTCATCTGCCACACCCCGTCGGCGGCGGGCATGCTGGATCCGGCCGGCCTGGAGCGCGCGACGGTGGTGCTGGGCGGCGAGGCCGTGCCCACCGAGCAGGTGGAGCGCTGGGCCGCCGGGCGGCGGGTGCTGGTCAACGGGTACGGCCCCTCGGAATGCACGATCTACTCCACGACGGGCGCCCTGGTGCCGGGGGAGTCTGCGGTGCCGATCGGTGTGCCGGTGCCCGGCGCGGCGGGTTTCGTGCTCGACGAGTGGCTGCGCCCGGTGCCCGCCGGGGTGGTCGGCGAGTTGTACATGGCCGGTCGCGGTGTGGGCGTCGGCTATCTGAACCGCCCGGGCTTGACCGGGTCGCGGTTCGTGCCGTGCCCGTTCGGTCCGGCCGGGTCGCGGATGTATCGCACCGGGGACCTGGTGCGCTGGCGGGCCGACGGGCAGCTGGACTATCTGGGTCGCGTCGATGAGCAGGTCAAGATCCGCGGCTACCGCATCGAACTCGGTGAGATCCAAACCGTGCTGGCCGGTCTCGACGGTGTCGAGCAGGCGGCGGTGATCGCCCGCGAGGACCGCCCCGGCGACAAACGCCTCGTCGGCTACCTCACCGGATCCGCCGATCCCACCGA
>JAGQTW010000276.1 GCA_020438785.1 Mycobacterium sp.
GTAGGCGGGCACGGTGATGACCGCGTCGGCGATGTCCTCGCCGAGGTAGCTTTCCGCATCGCGCTTCAGCTTCTGCAGAATGCGGGCGCTGATCTCCTGCGCGGTGTAGTCCTTGCCGTCGATCTCGACGGACCAGTCGGTGCCCATGTGCCGCTTGACCGAACGGATGGTCCGGTCGACGTTGGTCACCGCCTGGTTCTTGGCGGGCTGGCCGACCAGCACTTCGCCGTTGCGTGCAAAGGCAACCACCGACGGCGTGGTGCGGGAGCCTTCGGAGTTCGCGACCACAACCGGATCGCCACCTTCCAGTACCGCAACGACGGAGTTGGTGGTCCCGAGGTCGATGCCGACCGCACGAGCCATGTTTGTTTCCTCCTGAATAGACGTATCTGGTCTGAGCGGACCAGGCTCAAGTCTGCGCTTGGCGACAGTCTCCTGTCAACTCAGAGTTGAGCCTGATGCACTCAAGTGTCGAATGTGTCAACGGGACGTCGGCCGGCTTTGTTCCCGGTCGGGCCCGAATGGCCGATTTCCAGGTCAGTCGCGGTTCACACCGTGCGATCCCGGCAACCGACTCAGCGCATGCGCGGCATGTGCATAAACGCCTCGTGCTCCAGGAACGCACCCACACCCAGGAGTAAGGCGGCGGTGATCCACCGGCCGTGTTCCTTCATGATCCGTTCGTAGGCGTCCTTGATGCGGGCCGAGGCCCCCGGGCGCACCGTCTCGATCACCGCCGGCGCAAGCGCCGGTACCAGCGAGATCACCGCGAAGACGACGATGCCGAGGGTGCGTTCGGCATGATCGCTGATCTGCAGTATCTGGTGGCCCGCGGCGATGGCGATCGGGAAGACCTTGGGGTGCAGGCCGCAGATGGCGAAGCCGGCCAGCGCCGCGCGGGTAATGCGCTGCCGCACCGGCAGATCGGTCTTGGGGTCGAGGCTGTGCATCAGCTTCGGGAAGTGTTGGCTGAGCGAGGTGCGCAGTCTGCCGGGATGGTGGTCGGCCTTGGTGACGTCGGGGATCGGCTTGTGGCGAATTGCGTTCATCGCCCGGTAGAGCCCGATGACCAACAACGCTCCGGCAATCACGATCCGGACGACGAACCCGGGCCAGGAGGTGTGGTCGGCATGCGGGGCGCTCACGACGCCCGACGCGTGTGCGATCCACAGGCCGATGCTGGTGGCGAAGGTGATGCCCAGGACTGCGCCGATGGCGAAGGCGTATGCGGCCTCGCGGGGCACCTTCTTGTCGCTGGACAGGACGAGGCCGAGCACCAGGGTCTCCGGGCTGAACAGAATGGCCAGCGCGAGGGTGGCGAGCACGACAAAGTGCGAGCTCATTGCTGTGACCTCCTTCCGATGGATTCATACCAGCGCTGTCGGCGTTCGCGGCGAAGACCCGCAATGACGCCCCGATTACCGAGACAGTGATACCCGGCGGGGTATACATTTACGGCGACGATAAAGCAGTCGGGAAAGTGAGGCCTACCAATGACGAAGAACATGGGCACGGTTGACCGGGTCATCCGCATTCTGGTGGCCGCCGCCGTCCTGGTGCTCTATCTGACCCACGCGATATCGGGTCCGGTCGCGATCGTCCTCGGCGTCGTCGCCGTGGTCTTCGCGCTGACCAGCTTCGTGGGCGTGTGTCCGGCCTACCTGCCGTTCAAGCTCTCCACGGCCGGTAAGAAGTAGCCCTCAGCCGAGCAGGCTGTCCACGAACGCCTCGGTGCCCTGCTTCCACGCGATGACGAAGTTGCCGACGTCGTCGCGGCTGATGTCGAGCACCGGGCAGAACCGGCTCTCGCCCTCCGGGGTGAAGAAGTGCGGGGAGCCGATCACCCCGCGGGTGCGGCCCTCGTCCCAGTCGGACTGAACGGCCCGCGACGTGGCCGCGGCGTCCAGCGGCTCCAGGTCGAATCGGGCCGCGATCGGCGCCACCACCTCGGGCCTGCCCACATCGAGTCCGCGCTCGAACACCGCGTCGCGCAGCGCCATGCCGACCTCCTCGACCAGGACCGGATCGCCGGTGCGGGCCGCGGCGGCGGCCAACGCGAACGCGACCATTGAGGTGCCCGGAAAGGTGTCGACGGCGAAGCCGGCGAACAGGTCGGGACGCACCGACTCGCGCAGCGCAGTGACTTCGGCGCCGATGTGGTGCGCGTCAAGCGGCTGGCCGTTGATGAGCTCCAGCGGCCAGGCCCGGATCCGCAGCCGCGGCTCGGTACGCCCCAGCGCGGTGCGCCGGTCGATCAGGGTGTGCAGACCCGCATGGGTGAACGGGCACAGGACATCGGCGAAGACCTCGACGGTGCGCATGGCGTGAGGGTACTAGCGGGCCGCGGTGGCGGCGACAATCCGTTGCGCCACCTCGCCGTACCGTTCGAAGCGATCCTCGCTCGCACTCGCCGCGTTGTACATCGCGATTCGCTCCGCGACACCCCCGTACTTGGCGATCAACGCGTCGGCCAGGCCGTCCCACGTCGCCTCGGTGGCGAAGACGGCGATGTGCTCGTCGGTGATCTGGGCGGCCATCCCCTTGAGGTCACCGGCCTTCTGCTTCTCCCTGATCCGTGCGGTGGTGCCCTCGAAACCCGCCTCGTCCCAGATGAACGCGTAGTTGGGGGTGCTTCCGTAGAAGCTCATCTGGAACCGGACGAACTCCCGGTCGGCGTCGCGTTCCTCGTCGGTGTCGCCGGCGATCGTCAGCACCGGCACGATCAGCGCGATGTTCGACGGTGACCGGCCCGACTTCGCCGCTCCCTCGGCCACTTTGGGGATCACGTGGCGTTCGATGTAGCCCGGTTCGCCGATCGGGTGCACGTGGACGCCGTCGGCCACCTCACCGGCCATCCGCAACATCCACGGATTGACCGCGGCGATGTCGACCTTGGGGTCGGGCGCGTCGATGGGACCCGCGCTCCACTGCGGCGTGATGAAGTCCAGGTCGTAGAACTCGCCGTGGTGGTCGAGCCGTCCCGAGCGGAACGCGGTGAAGCAGGCCTTCACGGCGAGCACGTAGTCGCGAAGGCGGGGTCCGGGACGCTCGAACGCCGAGCCGTAGCGGCGCACCACGTGGGTGCGCACCTGGGTGCCGAGCCCGAGCCGGAACTTCCCGCCGGTCGCCTCCTGCAACTCCCACGCGGTCGCCGCGGTGACGAACGGGCTGCGCGGGAAGGCCACCGCGACACCGGTGGAGAGTTCCAGACCGGGTGCGGCCTGTGAAGCCACCGCGGCGTTGAGGTACGGGGTGCGTCCGGTCTCAGTGAACAGCAGACCGGAGAAACCGGCCTGCTGGGTTCGCCCGGCCAGTCCGCCGATCCGGGCCAGCGGCAGCGCGGTGGTCATCACGTCGACATACACGCTCGGCACCTTACGCCGGACCGGATGCGGGGCGATCGCCTCGCTGGGCCATACTCGCCGGATGGGTACCTACGCCGTCACCGGCTCGGCCTCCGGGATGGGGCAGGCGGTCGCACAGAAGCTCCGGGCCAATGGCCACACCGTGATCGGCGTCGACATCAAGGAGGCCGATGTCGTCGCCGACCTGTCCACGCCGGCCGGGCGGCGCGCGGCCGCCGAGGGGGTGTTGGCCGCCAGCGACCGCACCCTCACCGGGGCGGTACTGGCCGCCGGTCTCGGCCCGGGTGTCGGCGCCGAACGGCCGCGCCTGATCACCGAGGTCAACTACTTCGGCGTCGTCGAGCTGCTGGAGGCCTGGCGGCCCGCCCTCGCCGATGGCGACCGGGCGAAAGTGGTGGTGTTCTCCAGCAACTCGACCACCACCATGCCCGCGGTGCCGGGCCGCGCGGTGCGGGCCCTGCTGGCCGGAGATGCCGACAAGGCGCTGCGCTCCTACCGGCTGTTCGGCCGCAACGCCTCGGCGATGGCCTACGGCGCGTCCAAGATCGCGGTCAGCCGCTGGCTGCGCCGCAACGCCGTGACAAGGGATTGGGCCGGCGCCGGAATACGGCTGAACGCACTGGCCCCAGGCGCCATCCTCACCCCGCTGCTGGAGGAGGGCCTCGCCTCGCCGCAGGACGCCAAGTCCATCAACGCGTTCCCGGTACCCATCGGCGGCTTCGGCGATCCCGGCGAGCTGGCCGACTGGGTGCTGTTCATGCTGTCCGACTCAGCGGATTTCCTCTGCGGCAGCATCGTTTTCGTCGACGGCGGCTCCGATGCCTACTTCCGCGCCGACGACTGGCCCCGGCCGGTCCCGGCCCGGCGCCTGGTGTCCTACCTGTGGCGGATGAAGCGGTTCAAGGGTTTCGGGGCAGGCCGATGACGGTGCGGCCAGCGGCGCGCCTCGCCGGCATCGTCGCGATCACACTCGGGGTGCTCGGGTGCAGTGGCGGCACCAACCCGCCCGCCGGTCCGGCCCCGCAGATCAAGACCGTCACCGTCTCCTATGACGACCTGCTGAACCAGAAGCGGGTCACCCGCGCGGTGACCCTGGCGACCGGCGACACCCTGCGAATCTCGCTTGCCTCCAACGCCTCCACCGGCTACCAGTGGGCGCCGCAGGCGCAGATCAGCGACGGCCGGGTGCTGTCGCAGACCGGGCATGAAACCGTGTCCGCCGACGGACCGCCGGGGTCCGCGGGGGCCGAGGTGTGGACCCTGCGCGCGCTGACCCCCGGCGCGGCCACCCTCACCATGACCTACGGCCAGCCCTGGCCCGGCGGCGCCAAGGACGCTTGGACGTTCACCGCCCAGGTCACCGTCCGCTGACTCAGGGGCGCATCTGGTAGGCGCCGTCGAAGGCCCGCACCTGCTGCCACACCCGATCGAAGCGCTCGGTGTCGGTGACCGGCTTGCGCACCGCAGCCACCGCCCATTCCTGTTGCGCTGCGGTCGAACCCGACTTGCCATGCAGGGTGACCGCGTACCCGGAGAAGTCGCGGACCTGCACATCGAAGATCTGGTCGACGAGGTCGTCGGCCACGCCGAGTAGCTCGGCCTGCTCAAGGATCAGCTGGCCGTAGACGACCAGGGTGAACAGGTGGCCCACGACCAGCATGAAATCGAGGTCCTTCTGCTGTTCGGCGTCCGGTGCGGCGGTGACGAGCAATTCGCGCAGCGCCCGGGCCTGCTCGTAGAAGCGTGCGACGTTGGGAATGTGGGCGCACCTCTCGTAGGGCGCGGTCCAGTCGGCGAACTGCACCTTCGAGGCTCCCCGCGCCGGGCCCTGCGCCCAGAAGAAGACGTCGTCGGCCGCATCGTCGCGGGTACCGATCTCGGGGTACTCCGCCGGACTGAACAGATAGTTGGGCATGAACTTCAGGATCTGCGCGACGTTGACGTGCACGGTGCCCTCCAGCCGGGGCAGCGCGCCGATCAGGCGCGCGACCTCAGCGAAGTACGTGTTGCGTTCGAAGCCCTTGGCGGCCAGCACATCCCACAACAGGACGACGACCTTCTCCCCCTCCGAGGTCACCTTCGACTTGGTGACGGGGTTGAACAGCAGGTAGCGCCGGTCATCGAGGCTCGCGCTGCGGAAGTAGTCGATGGCCCGATCACTGAACAGCTTCATCGCCGCCAGCCGCACATAGGCCTCGACGAAACTGGCTCGCACGTGCGGGAAGTCGGTGACCGGGTTGCCATAGAGGATGCGATTGTTGGCGTGGTTGATCGCCTCGTAGAAGGCGTGCTCGCACATTCCGATCGACGCCGTGCACAGGTTGAACTTGCCGACGTTGACGGTGTTGAGCGCGACGGAGAAGGCGTCCGGACCGGTGCACAGGATGTCCTCCTCGCGCACCGGGTAGTCGTCGAGCCGGAAGTTGCTGACGTACATCTGGCCGTGCACGACATTGCCGATCAGGTGGTAGGAGGGGTGCGCGCTGTCGGCCACGAACCACACGTAGCCGTCGGCGCCGTCGACGTCGGCGCGGCGGGAGAACACCGAAACCATCCCGGCCACATTTCCGTTGCCGATGTAGTACTTCTCGCCCGAGGCGCGGAACACCACACCCTCTTCGTCGTCGGCGCCGGCGGGGGTCAGGATCAGGTCGGTGTTGTAGATGTCGGCCCCGTGCTCGCGCTCCGACAGCGCGAACGCCATCACCCCGCCCGCCTCGAGCTGGCCGGCGGCCCGCTCCTTGGCCTTGATGTTGTCGCTCTGCCAGATCGGGCCCAGCCCGAGGATGGTGACCTGCTCGGCGTACCAGTAGGCCAGCCCGTAGAAACCGAGGATCTCGCTGAGCGCGGCGTTCCGCGAGGTGTCCCAGCGCTTGTTGTCGTCACCGATGCCGTACTCCGACGGGGTCAGGAAGGTGGCGAAGATCCGCTCCTTGCCGATGAAGTCCAGGAAGTCCGATACCCACTCCGCGTCCAGGTCGTCCTGCAGCAACCGAGCCTTGCCGCGGGACTCGAACCAGTCGATCAGGGCGCGCAGCTGTCGCCGGGTCTCGGGGTCGAAATGCGGCGGGTCATAGGTGTTCGGGTTGAACAACAATCCGCTGGAATTCGCCCTGGGGTTCGCCATGGTGGCCCTTTCGTCGTTCCGTCGAATCTAG
The DNA here is from genome assembly GCA_020438785.1 of Mycobacterium sp. Taxonomy (GTDB): domain Bacteria; phylum Actinomycetota; class Actinomycetes; order Mycobacteriales; family Mycobacteriaceae; genus Mycobacterium. Next base: position 6,524 of record JAGQTW010000276.1, read on the forward strand.
CGCGCCCGCCGGGGCGAGAATCAGGTTCACCGGCAAGCTCACCGACCCCGATCAGCGAGTCACTCGAGTCACTTCCGCCACGGCGTGCGTACCCTGGCTGGCGTGCGCATATCCAACGCCGTGCGGATCAGTGTGGCGGCGGCCTCGCTGGTCGTCGCCGCCGGGGCCGCCGGCTGCAGCGACACCGTCGACGGCCGGGCGATCTGCATCGGCTGCGGCCCGACCGAGCCGGGGCTGCCCAACCCGACGCCGCCGACCACCTCGACGCCCAGCGGCCCGACCCTGGACCCCAGCGAGAGCGGCTACGTCTACATCCAGACCAAGTCCGGCCTGACCCGCTGCCAACTCAACACGGCGTCGGTGGGTTGCGAGGCGCCGTTCGAGAATCCGCCGGAACTCAACGGCGAACCCGCCAACGGTGTCGAGGTGACCGCCGACGGCAGCGTGCGCTGGCTGGTCGGCAACCTCGGCGACATCCCGGCCACCACGCTGGATTACTCCACCTACCACGCGGTGGGGTGGACGATCGAGGCCACCAACGACGGAACCCGGTTCACCAACGACGGAACCGGCCACGGCATGTTCGTCAGCATCGAGAAGGTCGAGATCTTCTAGGCTGGCGAGGGTGGACTTCCGCGTTTTCGTCGAACCCCAGCAGGGCGCCGGCTACGAGCAGCAGCTCACCGTCGCCAAGGCCGCCGAATCCCTCGGCTACTCAGCCTTTTTCCGTTCCGATCACTACGTCGCCATGAGCGGTGACGGGATGCCCGGCCCCACCGACTCGTGGGTCACGCTGGCCGGGATCGCCCGCGAGACGACATCGATCCGGCTCGGAACACTGGTGACCTCGGCGACGTTTCGCCACCCCGGCCCGCTGGCGATCTCGGTGGCGCAGGTCGACGCGATGAGTGACGGGCGGGTGGAGTTGGGCATAGGCGCGGGCTGGTTCGAGAAGGAGCACCTGGCCTACGCCATCCCCTTCCCGCCGCTCGGGGAGCGGTTCGAGCGGCTGACCGAGCAACTGGAGATCATCACCGGCCTGATGGGCTCGCCGGCCGGTGAGACGTTCGACTACACCGGCCGGCACTACACCGTCAAAGACTCGCCGGCGCTGCCCAAACCGGTGCAGCGGCCGCATCCCCCGATCATCATCGGCGGTCACGGCGCCACCCGGACACCCGCGCTGGCCGCGCGCTTCGCCGCCGAGTTCAACGTCCCGTTCGCCGGACTGGACGTGGTGGCGACCCAGTACGCCCGGGTGCGTGCCGCCGCGGAGAAGGCGGGCCGCGACCCCGGCGACATCACGTACTCCGCCTCGTTCGTGGTGTGCGCCGGGCGCGATGACGCAGAGATCCGGCGCCGGGCCGGCGCGATCTCCCGCGAGGTGGACGAGCTCCGCACCAACACGCCGTTGGTGGGTACGCCAGCCGAGATCGTGGACCGGCTGGGCCCCTTCGTCCAGGCCGGGGTGCAGCGGGTGTACCTGCAGGTGCTCGATCTCGCCGACCTCGACCACGTGGAGTTGTTCGCCAACGAGGTCGTCGGCCAACTCCGCTGATCATTAGGATCCGTAGCCGTGGCGAAGTTCGACCCGGCCGGCTACTCCGCCGATGACGTCGACGACCCCACCGATCCGCCCACCGACCCCAGCTTCGATCCGTTCGCGCCGGAGGCGTTCTGGTTGCCCGAACGCCCCTGGTACCGCAGGAAGCCGGCCATGGCCGCGTTGCTGGCCATCGCCGCCGCGGTGGTGGCGATCATCGTCGCGGCGGTGCTCCTGGTCGCTCTGGAATCACCCCGGTCCGACCGCACTCCCACCGGTCCGTCGACGACCGCCACCTCGGCACCGAGCAGGCCGACCACCAGCGAGCCGAGCGCGACAGCGCCGACGACGACGCCGATGACCGGCGTGAGCCCGCCGGAGCCGCCGCCACCGCCGCCACCGCCGCCGAGGCCCAGTCCGCCGCCTTCCGAGCGCTGCAGGAGCACGACGCCGACCAGCGAGGCGGCGATGAGC
>JAGQTW010000277.1 GCA_020438785.1 Mycobacterium sp.
ACCCGCTCGGGCGGGGTGGGCCCGTCGAACGGGCAGTCCCACGCGGTGGCGATGATGACCTCGACGCTGACCCCGGCGTCGTGGGCGATCGCGACGATCTCGGCGATCTGCGCGGTGGCCTCCGCGCTGCTGCGGCCCACATTGGCGTTGCTGTGCCCGTCGGCGGCGGAGACCACGTACTCCAGCGAGTGCAGTCCCGCCGCGATCGCACGCCTGGCGCCGTTGGGACTGGCCACCAGGGCCGAGAATTCGATGTCGGGGTAGGCGGCCAGCTGGGCGGAGAACTCCGGCGCGTCGGCAAGCGCGGGAACCTTCGACGGCGAGACGAACGCGGTGGCCTCGACCTCGCGCACGCCCGTGGCCGCGATCGCGAACAGCAGTTCGAGTTTGGCCGCCAACGGGATCGGGGTCTCGATCTGCAATCCGTCGCGCAGCGCGACCTCGCGGATCGTGACGTGTTCGGGCAGTGCGCTCACAGCACCCCCCGGGTCTCGAGGTCGGCGATCTCGTCGGCGCCCAGCCCCAGCAGATCGCCGTACACCTCGGCGTTGTGCTGGCCGGGCCGGGCCGGGCCGGCGTTGCGCACACCGCCGGGGGTCTCCGAGAGGACCGGGATCACGCCGGGGCCCAACACGTTACGACCGATCCGCTCGTCGTAATGCTCGACCAGCATCCCGCGGGCCCGCAGCTGCGGATCGCGCACCACCTCGGCCACGGTGTTGATCGGTCCGCTGATCACCCCTGCGGCGCTGAGGGTTTCGATGATGTCGTCGGGCTGTCGCTGCGCGGCCCAGTCGCCGATGATCTTGTCCAGCTCGTCCTGGTTGCGGCCGCGCGCGACGTGGTCGACGAACCGGTCGTCGGTGGCGAGCTCGGGTTGCCCCATCGCGGCACACAACCGCCGGAAGACGGTGTCCTGGTTGGCCGCGATCACCACCCAGCTGCCGTCGGCGGTGCGGTAGATGTTCGACGGCGCAATGCCTTCCAGCCGGGTTCCGGACGGTCCGCGCACCACGCCGCCGACGTCGTAGTCCGGAATGGTGGACTCCTGCACGGCCAGGCACGCCTCGGTCAGGGCCGCGTCGACCACCTGCCCCTCGCCGGTGACGCCTCGGCGGTACAGCGCGGCCAGGGCGCCCTGCGCCGCGAACATCCCGGCCAGGCTGTCGCCCAGCGACAGCGCGAGCCGCGGGGGCGGCCCGCCGGGAAAACCGTTCATGTGCCGCAGCCCGCTCGCCGCCTCGGCCACCGACGCATAGCCCGCCTTGTGCGCGTCCGGACCGGTCTGGCCGTACCCGGACACCCGGACCAGGATGATGCCCCTGTTGTGTTGGCGCAGAACGTCATAGCCCAGGTCCCACTTCTCCAGGGTGCCGGGCCGGAAGTTCTCCACGATGATGTCGGAGCGCTCGACGAGTTTCAGGAACAGCTCGCGGCCCTGCGGTTCGCGCAGGTTGAGGGTGACGGCCTTCTTGTTGCGCGCGTGCACCGTCCAGAAGAAGTGGTGCCCGTCGAGTTCGGCCTGACCCCAGGTGCGCACCGGGTCGGGGGAGCCGGGCGGCTCGATCTTGATCACCTCGGCACCCATGTCGCCGAGCAGCCGCCCGGCGAACGGCCCGGAGATCAGGGTGCCGACCTCGATCACCCGGATGCCGTCCAAAGCGCCGGTCGGAGTCACCGCGCCCCCCGCACAGCCGCGAGCAGACGCAAAATCGCATGAAAACGGGCCTCCCGGTGCGATTTTGCGTCTGCTCGCGGACAGCTCATGCTTCCACCTTCGCGAAGTCGTGCCGCACCAGCCAGTCGGTCACGATCGCGACCGCGCGGCCCAGGGTCTCGCGCTGGTCCGGCCCGGAGTAGTAGTGGTTGGCGCCTGCGATCTCGTACATCTCCTTCTCGGGGTGCCCGATGGCCTCGAACAGCCGGCGGGTGTGGCTCGGGGTGCAGGCGTCGTCGGCGAGGTTGCCGATCACCAGCGCGGGCACCGCGATGTCGCGGCCGCACTCGACGCCGTCGCCGTTGGCGTCGTCATAGCTCCACTGGGACAGCCAGCTGCGCAGGCTGCAGAAGCGCGCCAGGCCGACCGGGCTCATGTTCACCACTGCAGGATCGCCCAGATAGCAGGTGCCCGGGGTGCGATCGTTGGGATCGACGGCGGGGTCCAGCCAGCGCGGGTCGGCCATGGTGCCGTGCACCACGAAGCCGAACTCGTCATCGGGCCGCCCGGCCGCCCGCAGTTCGGCCAGCTTTCCCTTGACCCAGGCCGTGATCCGACGGTTACGGTCGATCTGCGCCTGCCGGTAGCGGGTCAGGAACTCCGCGCTGTACGGCGGCTGGTTCGGGTTGTCCGGGTTGTACAGGTCGAGTTCGGGATCCCGCCTGGTGGGGTCGGACTCGTCGAGGATGGACGCGTCCAGCCACTCGGTCAGCGTGCCGTGCCGACTGATGTGCGCGGCCAGCAGCATGATGCCGTCTGCCGGGATGAGCCCGAGTGTGGTGAGGTCGGGCCCGTCGCCGGACGGGCTGGCGGTGACCGTCGGGTGCTGGGCCTGCTGCTGATAGAACATCGACAGCGATCCACCGCCGCTCCAGCCGGCCAGCACCACCTTGGCGTAGCCGAGGCGGTCCTTGGCGTCCTTGATCGCCGCGCCGAGGTCCTGGACCACCTTCTCCATCAGCAGCGCCGAGTCGGTCCCGCGGAAGCGGCTGTTGCAGTAGATGACGTGATGGCCGGCGCGGGCGAGCGCGTTGATCATCGGCAGGTAGGCGCCGCCGCCGATCGGGTGCATGAAGACCAGCACGGTGTCGCTCGGCGTGTTCGGCTTGAGCAGGTAGCTCTCCAGCACCACCAGCTCGGCCACCCCGCCGTAGACGTCACGGACCTTCGAATCATTCTGGTAGGCAACGAGATAGGGGATGCGCTCGTAGGCGTGCTTGACCGGGGTCACCATCAGTGGTGCGCCAGATCGTTCGCCAGCACCTCGGCCGACGGCACCAGCCGCTGCCGGGTGTCGATCGCGATCACCTGCCAGTCGACCGTGTCGTACTCGTCGAACTTGCGCCGCGCGCGTTCGCGGGCCTTCTCCGGGGCGCCGTGGTGTACGCCCTGCGGGGCGTGGCTGATCAGCCCGGGCGGCATCGGGATGCCGTAGAGCGAGCCGCCGTGGAAGAACGCGATCTCGTCGAAGTCGACGTTGCGGTGATACCAGGGCGTGCGTTCGGTGCCCGGCACCGTCTCGGCCGGCTTGGGCAGGAAGTTGCACACGTACACCCCCGTCGCCTGCATGAACAGATGCACGGTCGGCGGCAGGTGGACGCTGTCGGAGGTCACGACGTTGTAGTCGGCCACATTGAAGGTGAAGGCGAAGTTGTCGCCGCGCCAGCCCTCGACGTCGATCGGGTTGTGGGCGTAGAGCAGCGTCGTCGTGGACACCCCGTCGATCGGCCGGTGGTATAGCCGCACCTCGTATTCGTCGCGCCCGTCATCCTCGACCGGGGCCGGTTCCGGGATGGTGGCCTGCGACGGGTCGAACGGCCAGTGCCGCCCGAGCGGACCGGCCGGGGGCACCCGGAACTCGTCGGTCGCCTCGACCATCAGCCAGGTGCTCTCCGAGGCGGGCAGTTGCCGCCAGGTGCACGCCTTGGGCAGGTAGATCCAGTCGCCGGTGCGGTAGTCCAGTGGCCCGAATTCGGTCTCCAGGCGTCCGCTGCCCTGATGCACGAAGCACAGCAGGTCGCCGTCGACGTAGCGGACGTGAAACGGCATGTCCTGGCCACGCCGGCTGAGCAGGACGCGGCAGTCGGGGTTGGCGAACAGCAGCAGCGGGGCGCCCGCGGCGTCGGTGGCATCGCCGGGTTTGAGCTCACTGGAGAGGACGTCGGTGGGTCGCAGCGGTCCCAACACGCGAAACTCGGTCGGATCGTGACGTCGGTACAGATTGGCGGTGCGACCGGTGAAACCGCCACGTCCGAGTTCGTCGTCCTTGAGGCCGTCGAGGTCGGCGTGCACGCGGGTGGGTGTGGTGCCTTTGCGCAGGTGAACGAACGATTCCATCGATGCTCCCGGACTCGGTGGGGCGGCTCACGGGCGGGCAGAACTGAAGTTGACGTTACTTTTGGTTCAGCGGCTGGGCAATGGCCAATTCACCCTGACAGCGCCCTCTCAGCTTTCACTGGTTCACGACGACGTGTTTTACTCATCTCTGCAGTCCGAACAAGCGGGGTTAAAAGGAAGCGTGGGTGGATTGGTGAAGTCCTTGTTCGACAAGGTTCGTACATGGCCGCGTCGACTTGCCGTCGTCGCGATCGCAGCGGCGGCACTGCCGGGCCTGATCGGCCTGGTCGGCGGGTCGGCCACTGCGGGAGCGTTCTCACGGCCGGGCTTGCCGGTCGAGTACATCATGGTGCCGTCGCCCTCGATGGGCCGCGACATCAAGATCCAGTTCCAGAGCGGCGGCGCGAACTCGCCCGCCGTGTACCTGCTCGACGGCCTCCGTGCGCAGGACGACTTCAACGGCTGGGACATCAACACCCCGGCCTTCGAGTGGTACCTGGATTCCGGCCTGTCGATCGTGATGCCGGTCGGCGGCCAGTCCAGCTTCTACAGCGACTGGTACAAGCCCGCCTGCGGCAAGGCCGGTTGCCAGACTTACAAGTGGGAGACCTTCCTGACCAGCGAGCTGCCCCAGTGGCTGTCCGCGAACCGTCAGGTCAAGCCCACCGGTAGCGCCGCGGTCGGCCTGTCGATGGCCGGCAGCTCGGCGCTGATCCTGTCGGTCTACCACCCGCAGCAGTTCATCTACGCGGGCTCGATGTCGGCCTTCCTGAACCCGTCCGAGGGCTGGTGGCCGTTCCTGATCAACCTGTCGATGGGTGACGCGGGCGGCTACAAGGCCGACGACATGTGGGGCCCGACCGGCTCGCCGGACAACGCCTGGCAGCGCAACGACCCGATGGTGCAGATCCCCAAGATCGTCGCCAACAACACCCGTATCTGGGTGTACTGCGGCAACGGCAAGCCCAACGAGCTCGGCGGCGGCGACCTGCCCGCCACCTTCCTGGAGGGCCTGACCATCAAGACCAACATCACCTTCCGCGACAACTACCTCGCGGCCGGTGGCACCAACGGCGTGTTCAACTTCCCGGACAACGGCACGCACAACTGGGCGTACTGGGGCCGGGAGCTGCAGGCGATGAAGCCCGACCTGCAGCGCGTCCTCGGCGCGGCCTGAGCTTAGGGGTGCGGGTCGCCGGCTAGAAACCGCCGGCGACCCGCACCACCGCTCGACCCGAATACTTTCCAGCCCGCACCTGGTCGATCACCTCGACGACGTCCTTGACGTCGACGTCATGGGTGACATCGGCCAGGTGTTGTGGCTTTCCGGTGCCGCCCAGGCGCTCCCAGAGCGCGCGGCGCGGACCGATCGGCAGCTGCACCGAGTCGATGCCCAGTAGCGCCACTCCGCGCAGAATGAACGGCATCACGGTCGTGTTCAGCCCCGCCCCGCCGGTGAGGCCGCTGGCGGCGACCGCGCCGCCGTACTTCAGCGTGCTCAGCACGTCGGCCAGCGTGGTGCCGCCAACACAGTCCACCGCACCGGCCCAGCGGGTCTTGCCTAACGGCCGCGGCTTGGCGTCCGGATCCTCGGGGAGTCGGCCGATCACCTCCGCGGCACCGAGGGCCTTGAGATGCCCGGCGGCTTCCGGCTTGCCGGTGGAGGCGACCACCTCGTAGCCGGCGGCGGCGAGCAGGTCCACGCTGACCGAGCCGACGCCCCCGGTGGCACCGGTGACCAAGATCGGCCCGTCCTCGGGCCGGATGCCGTGCCGGACGAGGGCCTCGACACTCATTGCCGCGGTGAATCCGGCGGTGCCGATCGCGGCCCCCTCGTGGGGCGTCAGCGCGCCGAGGGCCACCACCTGATCGGCGGGCAGTCGCACGTACTCGCCGTAGCCGCCGTGCCGGCCGGTGCCGATCTCGTAGCCGTGTGCGAGCACCTCGTCGCCGACGGCGAATTCGGGCGACGACGACTCGATCACCTCGCCGGTGAGGTCGATGCCCGGCACCACCGGATACTCGCGGACGACGCCGCCACGGGGGGTGAGCGCCAGCGCGTCCTTGTAGTTGACGCTGGAATAGGCGACCCGGATGGTGACGTCACCGTCGCCGAGTTGGGTCGGCTCGAGCGTCTCGATCGCCGCGGTGATCTGGTCGCCGTCCTGGCGGGCCAGCAGTGCCTTGAAGGAATCCATGGCCATGACCGTAGCGCCGTCATCCGATCGGGTGAGCCCGACCCGGTACCCGGCCTGAGCACAATGCGCACAATGTCGGCAACGACGATTGCGTGGCTTGTGCGCACAACCGCGACAGGCCCCGGTGGGTGCTCGTAGCGTCGGGGACGCAAGTACAACACACAACACCGGAAGGTATCGAAAAATGAAGCGCCTCAAAGGATATGGAGTCGCGATCGCGACCAGTGCGGCGATCGCGGCCGCGGCGCTGAGCACGGCCGGGGCCGCAGCGGCGGCCCCGGTGTCCCCGGCCGCGCCGGTGCACAACTCGCCGAACCACGCCGCCGCGCCCGTTGCACCGCGCTCTCCGCGCGAGATGCCCTCCCAGCCGGCCGGACTCAACCATGACGAGCAGGCCGCGGTGGCCTCCGCCCACCACCGGCTGCACCGGGAGCGCCACCGCAGCTGAGCTGTCCGGGGACGCATACCCTCTGCCCGGCTTCGAGCATCTATCAAGAGTCGCTCGAAGCCGGGCAGAGTAGTGTCTGCCGCCTCGTGCCGCCGTTCCAAGGCGAGTGGTTGACAGCTCACCCCGCTGCTGCCACAGTGTTTTATCGATCGATCAGCATTTGACCGGTAGGGGTGAGGGATTTCATGGCTGGACGCGTCGAAGGCAAGGTCGCTTTCATCACGGGTGCCGCGCGCGGCCAGGGCCGCAGCCACGCCGTCCGGCTGGCGCAGGAGGGTGCCGACATCATCGCGATCGATGTGTGCAAGCGCATCAGCAGCAATGAGGACATTCCCGCACCAAACCCCGACGACCTCGCCGAGACCGCCGACCTGGTCAAGAACCTCAACCGCCGCATCGTGACCGCCGAGGTCGACGTGCGCGACTACGAGTCGCTGAAGGCGGCCGTCGACAGCGGGGTCGAGCAGTTGGGCCGGCTCGACATCATCGTGGCCAACGCCGGCATCGGTAACGGCGGCCAGACGCTGGACCACACCAGCGAGGCCGACTGGACCGACATGATCGACGTCAACCTCTCCGGTGTCTGGAAGACGGTGAAAGCCGCTGTGCCGCATCTCATCTCCGGCGGTCGTGGCGGTTCGATCATCCTGACCAGTTCGGTCGGTGGGCTCAAGGCATACCCGCATACCGGCCACTACATCGCCGCCAAGCACGGCGTCGTCGGGTTGATGCGCACCTTCGCCGTCGAACTCGGGCAACACAACATCCGGGTCAACTCGGTGCATCCGACCAACGTCAACACCCCGCTGTTCATGAACGAGGGCACCATGCGCCTGTTCCGCCCGGATCTGGAGAATCCGGGACCCGACGATATGGCCGTGGTGGCGCAGATGATGCACGTGCTGCCGATCGGCTGGGTCGAACCGGTCGACATCAGCAACGCGGTGCTGTTCCTGGCCTCCGACGAGTCCCGCTACGTCACCGGACTGCCGATGACGATCGACGCCGGGAGCATGCTCAAGTAGCGACAGTTCGCTTGTCGCACAGCCGATCCAGGTAGCGTTCCACGAGATCGCGCAGTTCCCGATGCCCCTCGGTCATCCCGATCGCGGCCTCGTTGCACAGGCTGCGGGCGATCTGGGTGACCAGCATCGAGACGGCGACCGGCGGGTACTCGCCGAGGTCGATGCCGTGGGCGCGCAGCGCCACCGTCGCCGCGGCGGTCTCGATGTCGCGGACCCGCTCGGCGTACGCCTTGAGTTCGGCGCCGATCACCTTGCGGTGGTTGGCCAGCGCCACGAACTCGGTGTACAGACCGCTCCACCGGGAGTCGGTGTTGATCTCCCACAGCGCCCGAAGCGGCTCCTCCGCGGTGAGCGTCTGGCGCATCTTGGCCAGCGAAGCCTCCGACCCGGATCGCAGCACCGCCAGGAACAGATCATCCATGGTGGGGAAGTAGTAGTAGACCAAGGCGGACCGCACCCCGGCGCGGGCGGCCACCCGGCGCGAGGTCGCCGCGGCGTAGCCCTCGTCGCGCATGATCTGAGCGGTCGCCTCCATCAGTCGTTCGCGCGCGCCGGCGTCCTTGTCCTTCGCCTTCGGTGTCGCCGCCATGGTGGTCATCTTCTCAGGTGGGCTGGTGCATTGGCTAGATGGCCGGTGACGTGCATGGTCTTGACCGTCGAATTCGCCGCGTGATATCCATGACGGAGCGCAGAATTTGATCGATCGATCAAGGAAGGGCCGTCAACGGTGACCGACTTCGCTACCGCCGACTACTTCTCCGATCAGGAGATCGCCCAGGAGCCGTACGAGTACCTGGACTACCTGCGCGAACAGAACCCGGTCTTCCAGGAGCCGAAGTATCACGTCTACGCGGTCACCGGCTATGACGAGACGGTCGCCGCCTTCAAGGACCACGAGTCCTTCTCGGCCGCGAACGCGATCGGCGGCCCGTTCCCGCCGCTGCCATTCGAGCCGAAGGGTGACGACATCTCCGCCCAGATCGAGGCGCACCGGCACGAGTTCCCGATCGCCTACCTGATGGTGGTGATGGACCCGCCGGAGCACACCCGGGCCCGTTCCCTGCTCAGCCGCCTGCTCACGCCGGCCCGGTTGAAGGAGAACGAGGCCTACATGTGGGAGTTGGCCGACCGTCAGCTCGATGAGTTCATCGCCGACGGCCGCTGCGAATTCCTCGGCGCATACGCCAAACCGTTCGCCACGCTCGTCATCGCGGATCTGCTCGGCGTTCCCGCCGAGGACCGCGACGAGTTCCGGGCCAAGTTGGCGGCGATCGGCGGAGCGGTCGGCTCGCTGGAGGGCGAAGCCGTGGCGGTCAACCCGCTGCAATGGCTGGAGGACAAGTTCACCGCCTACATCTCCGAGCGCCGGGACCGCCCGCGCGAGGACATCCTCACCGAACTCGCCAACGCGACATACCCTGACGGATCGACCCCCGAGGTCTCCGACGTGGTGCACCAGGCCACATTCCTGTTCGCCGCCGGCCAGGAGACCGTCGTCAAGCTGCTGGGCTCCAGCGTGCGGATGCTCGCCGAGCGTCCGGACCTGCAGGCCCAGCTGCGGGAGAACCCCAAGCTGGTCGGGGCGTTCGTCGAGGAGTCGCTGCGGATGGAGAGCCCCACCAAGGTCGACTTCCGGCTGGCCCGCAAGACCACGACGCTGGGCGGGGTGCCGATCAAGGCCGGCAGCACCCTGATGCTCTGCCTGGGCGCGGCCAACCGGGATCCACGAAAGTTCAAGAACCCCAACGAGTTCCGCATCGACCGCAGGAACGTTCGTGAGCACATCGCGTTCGGTCGCGGTATCCACACCTGCGCCGGGGCGCCGCTGGCGCGGGTCGAGGCCCAAGTGACGCTGAGCCGGCTACTGGCCCGGGTGGCCGACATCGCGATCGACGACATTCGGCACGGGCCGGCCGGTGACCGCCACTACCGCTACGAGCCGACGTTCCTGCTACGCGGACTCAGCGATCTGCACATCACCTTCACCCCGGCCGGCTGAAACGGCATCCACGCCTACGCTGGTTGGTATGCAACGCTTCCCGCTGGCCGGCTACCACGTCCACCGCGTCGGGTTCGGCGCCATGCAGCTGCCGGGACCGGGTGTGTTCGGCCCGCCCCGGGATCGCGACCAGGCGTTGGCGGTGCTGCGCCGGGCGGTCGACTCGGGCGTCGACCACATCGACACCGCGCAGTACTACGGCCCCGACGTGGCCAACGAGCTGATCCGCGCGGCCCTGCACCCCTACCCGGAGAACCTCGCGCTGGTGAGCAAGGTGGGTGCCAGACGCGACGACCAGGGCGGCTGGCTGCCCGACGCCGAACCACACCGGCTGCGCGCCGGCATCGAGGACAACCTGCGCAGCCTCGGGGTCGAGCGGCTGGCCGCGGTGAACCTGCGCGTCCTGGGCGAGGACGAGCCCGACCAGCTGTTCACCGACCAGCTCGGGGCGATGATCACCGCCCGCGACGAGGGGCTCATCGGCGGCATCGGGCTGAGCAATGTCAGCTATGAGCAGCTGCTGCACGCCCTGGAGATCACCGAGATCGCCTGTGTGCAAAACCCGTTCAACCTTCTCGACCGCTCCTCGCAGCCGGTGCTGGACGAGTGCGTCACCCATGACATCCCGTTTGTGCCGTTCTTCCCGCTCGGCTCGGCGTTCCACGAAGTCAACCCGGTGCTCACCCACCACCTCGTCGAGGAGACCGCGCACCGGCTCGGCTACACCCCCGCCCAGATCGCGTTGGCGTGGACGTTGAACGTCGCCGACAACATCCTGCTGATCCCAGGCACCTCGTCGCCGGCGCACCTCGAGGAGAACCTGGCCGTCGCCGACATCGAACTCGACGACGAGACCCAACGCGAGCTGACCGTGGTGGCCTGACTACTTCAGCTCGGTCGACGACAGCCCGAGCAGCCGGCGGGCCACCACCAGCTGCTGGATCTGCTGGGTGCCCTCGAAGATGTCCAGGATCTTCGAATCACGCGCCCACTTCTCCAGCAGCGTCTGCTCGGAATAGCCGGTGGTACCGGCCATCTCGACCGCCTTCAGCGTGATGTCGCTGGCCACCCGGGCGGCCTTGGCCTTCCCCATCGAGGCCTCCTTGGAGTTCGGGATGCCGTTGTCGGCCTGCCACGCCGAGCGCACGGTCAGCAGGTAGCCGGCCTCCCAGTCGGCCTCCAGGCGCAGGAACTCCGCGGCCGGCGCGCTCTGCGCGTGCGCGGGCTTGTCGTAGGAGATCTCCACCCCGGCCTCGGTGAGGATCGTCCGCAACTCCTCGAGGGCGGCGCGGGCCACCCCGACGGCCATCGCCGCTACGATCGGGCGGGTGTTGTCGAAGGTCTCCATGACCCCGGCGAAACCCTTCTCCACCTCGATGTCCGGGCTGCCGAGCAGGTTCTGGATCGGGATGCGGACGTTGTCGAAGCGGATCGCCGCGGTGTCGGAGGCCTTGATGCCGAGCTTGTGTTCGAGCCGCTCGACGGTGACGCCCGGATGCTCACGCGGGACGATGAACGACTTGATCGCCGCGCGGCCCTTCGACTTGTCCAGCGTCGCCCACACCACGATGTGGGTCGCCCGCGATCCGGCGGTGACGTAGATCTTCTCGCCGTTGATCACGTACTCGTCGCCGTCGAGCACCGCCGTGGTCGACACCGCCGCCGAGTCCGAGCCGAACGACGGTTCGGTGATCGCCATGGCGGCCCAGACGTTACGACCCAGCCGCTCGAGCTGTTCGTCGGTCGCGACCCCGGAGATCGCGGCATTGCCCAGCCCCTGACGGGGAACCGACAGCAGCAGGGCGATGTCACCCCAGGCGATCTCCAGCGCGTTGAGCAAGGCGGACATGTTGCCGCCGTTGATGTTTCCCTTCGGGCCCTGGTCGCTGTCGCGGAACGCCTCGGTACCGGCGAACGAGATGGTGTTGGCCTCCGAGATGCCCTCGAACAGCGTGGCCAGGGTGTCGAGCTCGACGGGGTAGGCGTGCTCGGCCAGGTCGTACTTGCGCGAGATCGGGCGCAGCATCTCCGCGGCGCCCTGGTGGGCCTTCTCGATGACGGCTTCCAGCTTGCGCGGCATTTCCAGATTGATTGCCATGAAACGACTTCCGCTAGTCGGGATTCAGAGGACCAGGACGCCCTCGGCGACGCCGATGGCCCGCAGATCGCGGTACCAGCGTTCTACCGGGTGCTCCTTGGTGTAGCCGTGGCCGCCCAGCAGCTGGACGCCGTCCAGCCCGATCTGCATGCCCTTGTCGGTGCCGAGCTTCTTGGCCAGCGCGGCCTCCCGCGCGAACGGCAGGCCGTGTTCGGCGCGGGCCGCGCCGCGCCAGGTGATCAGCCGCAGGCCGTCGAGCTCGATGGCGATGTTGGCGCACATGAACGCCACGGCCTGGCGGCGGGCGACGGGTTCGCCGAAGGCTTCCCGTTCCTTGACGTAGGGGATCACGTAGTCCAGCACGGCGTGCGAGGCGCCGACCGCCAGGGCGGCCCAGCCGAGCCGGGACAGCGCGATCGCCTCGGAGTAGTCCGCGTCGGATGCCTCGTCCTCGCCGAGTCGCGCCGACAACGGCACCGACACCTTGTCCAACTCAACCTGCCCGAGCGCCGCCGCCCGGATGCCCATGCTCGGGTCGGCTCGGACGGTCAGGCCCGCGGTGGCCGCCTCCACGATGAACAACGCCGGCCTGCCGTTGAGTTGTGCTGCGACGATGAACAATTCGGCCTCCGCGGCGGCGGGCACCAGCGACTTGACCCCGTCCAGGCGGTATCCGCTCGGCGTGCGCACCGCAGTGGTCCGCAGTGCGGTCGGGTCGAACAGTGGGTGCGGTTCGGCGATCGCGACACACGCCTGTGGCACATTCTGGCCGGCGAACTCGGCGAGATAGGTGGCCTGCTGGTCGGCGCTGCCCCAGTGGGTGAGCGCCGAGGCGACGCCGCCGGGGGCCAGGATCGGCAGCGCCAATCCCATGTCGCCGTAGGCCAGCGCCTCGGCCACCAACGCGTTGGTGACCGTCGAGCGGTGTTCGGCGATGCCGTCGAAGTCCTCCGGCACGTTGATCGCGGTGATGCCGAGTTCGGCGGCCTTGCCGATCAGGTCCGCCGGGTAGGTCGCCGCCGCGTCGGCGTCCCGCGCCGCCGGGCGCAGGATCTCCTCGGCGAACTCGCCGACCGTGTCGACGATCATCTTCTGGTCGTCATCGGGGGTGAGGTCGAAGTAGTCGGCGCCGCCGGCGGCCAGCCGGGTCGGCGGCTTGCCGACCCCCTGGACCTTCTTGAACTGGCGGGTGGAGGCGCCCGCCGCGGAGAACACCTGCTTGACCCCGTACTTGAGGCCCCGGTTGAGCGGGTCGCGGAGGTGGTAGCGGTCCAGGAACTCGCGGCCGACCAGCGGGGTCAGCATGGCCAGGCCGATGTCGGTGATGGACCGCTTGTGGCGGTACTGGCCCACTGCGCTGTCGCGGGCCCGCGCGCTGCGCGGCTTGGGCGGACGGGTCTCGGGCATGACGGCAGCCTCATCGATGGGTGGGCGGTGCTGATCGAATGCGTTCCCGGCCTATCTTACTCTGGAGTAAGGTACGTCGGTCCGGTTAGCCGCGTCATACGGCGAGTCGGGCGAGCACCTTGTCGTGCAGCAGGCCATTGGTCGCCACCGCCGTGCCGCCGTGCGGCCCGGGTGAGCCGTTTAGACCGGTGAACGCGCCGCCTGCCTCCCGGATCAGGATGTCCAGCGGGGCCAGATCCCAGAGCTTCACCTCGGGTTCGGCGGCGATGTCGACGGCGCCCTCGGCCACCAGGCAGTACGAGAAGAAGTCGCCGTAGCCCCGCACCCGCCACACCGCGTCGGTGAGGCCGATGAAGGCGTCGCGGCGTCCGAGGTCGGCCCATCCGGACAGGCTGGAGAACGACAGGCTGGCCGAGCTCAGTTCGGCCACCGCGGACACCGACAGTCTGCGCGGCGCGGCGCCGCCGACGGCGGCGAAGGCACCCAGGCCGGCGGCGGCCCACCATCGGCGGTTGAGCGCCGGCGCGCTGACGACGCCGACCACCGGCACTCCGTCCTCGAGCAGTGCGATCAGGCTGGCCCACACCGGGACCCCGCGTACGAAGTTCTTGGTGCCGTCGATGGGGTCGATCACCCATTGCCGGCCGCTGAACGCCGCCGCCCCGCCGTACTCCTCACCGAGGACCCGGTCGTCGGGGCGCTCGCGGGCCAGGACGGCGCGCAGGTCGGCCTCGACGGCTTCGTCGGCGTCGGTGACCGGCGTCAGGTCCGGCTTGGTGTCGATCCGCAGATCCAGGGCGCCGAACCGGTCGAGCGTGATCGCGTCGGCGCGCTGCGCGAGTTCCAGCGCCACCTCGAGGTCTGCCCGCATCCGCTCGCCGCCCATGGCTGCAGTCCTACCATGTCGGCATGTGGGAATTCGCGGTGCTGTTGCTGATCATCGGCGCGCTGGTGCTTGTGTTGGGGCCGCGCTTCATGCGCCGCGGCCCGCGCGGTGAGGCGCTGCAGGGCACCCTGCTCGTCACCGGGGTCAGCCCGCGCCCCGATGCCACCGGGCAGCAGTTCGTCACGATCAGCGGGGTCATCAACGGGCCCACGGTCGACGAGCACGTGGTCTATCAGCGCATGGCCGTCGACGTCGACAGCTGGCCCACGATGGGGCAGCTGATTCCCGTCGTCTACTCGCCGAAGAACCCGGACAACTGGAACTTCGCCCCGCCGCAGTAGACCGGCCCACCCGCCATCTGAGTGTGCGGTTTCATCCGCGACACGCCGCGGGCGGCGTATCGGATTGCACACTCGGCGACAGACCCTGCCGACCGCTCAGCCGTGCCCGATCCGCAGCAGTTCGGCCACGCTGGCCAGCTTCACCCGCGGCCGCCCGTGCGGCTCGCCCGCCGAGCGCTCGTGGGCGTCGATCAGCTGCCAGTGGTCGTCGGTGACCAGCGCGGGCTGGCGGTCCAACAGCCACCGCACCAGCTCCTCGGCGTAATCCGCTGAGACCTCGCGCAGCGAGGCCCCGGCCAGGTCGGCGACCAGGGTGTCGACGGTGTCCTGCGAGTCCTTCTTGTTGGTACCGATCACCCCGGACGGACCGCGCTTGATCCAGCCCGCGACGTAGGTGCGCGGGGCATCGAAGACCCGGCCCTCCGAGTGCGGGATGACGCCGGCGCCCTCGTCGAACGGCAGGCCCGGGATCCGCACCCCGCGATAGCCGACCGCGCGCACCACGAGCTGGGCGGGCAGTTCCTCGCGCTCGCCGGTGTCGCGGGCCACCACCCGGCCGCTGTCATCGGTCGCCAGCTCGTTCACCCCGAGCACGATCGACTCCACCCGCTCCCGCCCGCGGATCTCGATCGGCGAAGTGCGGAACCGGAACACGATGCGCCGCTGCCCGGGCGAATGCTCGCGGGCGGCGTAGTCGCGCAGCACCTTCATATTGGCCGCGGCGAGGCGACCCGCGGCCTCGGCGTCCTCGTCGGTGATGTCGGCCAGATCGCCGGGGTCCACCACGACGTCCACCCCCTCGAGCTCACCGAGTTCGCGCAGCTCCAGGGTGGTGAAGGTGGACTGCAGCGGGCCGCGGCGCCCGATGATGACCACCTCCTCGACCCCGCGGGCGTGCAGCATCTCCAGCGCGTGGTCGGCGATGTCGGTGTTGGCCAGCACGTCGGGATCGGTCACCAGAATCCGCGCCACGTCCAGGGCGACGTTGCCGACGCCCACCACGACCGCGCGGCCGCTGGAGATATCGGGCGCCATCTCCTCGAAATGCGGGTGCGCGTTGTACCAGCCGACGAAGTCGACCGCCGCCACGCTGCCCGGCAGTTCCTCCCCGGGGATGTTCAGCGCCCGGTCGGACTGCGCGCCGACGGCGTAGACGACGGCGTCGTAGCGCGCGGCCAGTTCGTCGGCCTGCACGTGCCGGCCCACGGCGATGTTGCCGAAGAACCGGAACCGCGGGTCCAGGGAGGTCTTCTCGAACGCCTTGCTGATCGACTTGATCTTCGGGTGGTCCGGCGCCACGCCGGAGCGCACCAGGCCCCACGGGGTGGGCAGCATCTCCAGCATGTCGACGCGGATGTCGGGGCCGCCGCCGGCCACCGACCCGTCGGCGAACTTCAGCAGCGAGGCCGCCGCGTAATACCCGGAGGGACCTGCACCGACGATCGCAACAAAGTACGGACGCATTCCCCAGCTTTCTGTCGGGCTCCAGGCCGCGTGGCTACAGAACTGATGGTAAACGCGTCTGCCCCGCCGGCACGCGAGCTTGCGCCGGTAACGTGAGCACCCGTGGACCTCGATCGACAGTCTGATATCGCCGCCCTCGACACCACCCTGACCACGGTGGAGCGGGTGCTCGACATCGACGGTCTGCGCGCCAAGATCCAGAAGCTCGAGCACGAGGCCGCCGATCCCAAGCTCTGGGACGACCAGAGCCACGCCCAGCGCGTCACCAGCGAGCTCTCCCACGCCCAGGGCGAATTGCGCCGCGTCGAGGGCCTGCGCCGGCGCCTCGACGACCTGCCGGTGCTCTACGAGCTGGCCGACGAGGAAGGCGGCGCCGAAGCCCTGGCCGAGGCCGACGCCGAGCTGAAATCCCTGCAGGCCGACGTCGAGGCCATGGAGGTCCGCACCCTGCTCTCCGGCGAGTACGACGAGCGTGAGGCGCTGGTGACGATCCGCTCCGGGGCCGGCGGGGTGGACGCCGCCGACTGGGCCGAGATGCTGATGCGGATGTACATCCGCTGGGCCGAGCAGCACAAGTACCCGGTCGAGGTGTTCGACACCTCCTACGCCGAAGAGGCGGGCATCAAGAGCGCGACGTTCGCGGTGCACGCGCCGTTCGCCTACGGCAACCTCTCGGTGGAGCAGGGCACTCACCGGCTGGTGCGGATCAGCCCGTTCGACAACCAGAACCGCCGCCAGACCTCCTTCGCGGAAGTCGAGGTCCTGCCGGTCACCGAGACCACCGACCACATCGAGATTCCCGAGACCGACGTGCGGGTGGACGTCTACCGCTCCAGTGGTCCGGGCGGCCAGTCGGTGAACACCACCGACTCGGCGGTTCGACTCACCCACATCCCGACCGGTATTGTCGTGACCTGCCAGAACGAGAAGTCGCAGCTGCAGAACAAGGTCTCCGCGATGCGCGTGCTCCAGGCCAAGCTCCTGGAACGCAAGCGCCAGGAGGAACGCGCCGAGATGGATGCCCTCAAGGGTGACGGCGGCAGTTCCTGGGGCAACCAGATGCGCTCCTACGTTCTGCACCCCTACCAAATGGTCAAGGATCTGCGAACCGACTACGAGGTCGGCAATCCTGCGGCGGTACTGGATGGGGACATCGACGGGTTCCTCGAGGCGGGAATCCGGTGGCGCAATCGACGTGATGACGACGAATAGTTTTCTCGCCAGCCCATGGGCCGGCCGCTGGCACGACTTCTGGCACGGCGATATCGGAGAATGGATCCTGACCCGCGGCCTGCGCATCGCGCTGCTGCTGATAGGCGGTCTGCTGGCGGCCCGGTTCATCAACTGGGCGGCCCAGCGGATCAGCCGCCGCATCGACGCCGACTTCCGGCAGAGTGACGCCCTCGTCCGCAGCGAGAGCGCCAAGCACCGGCAGGCCGTCGCGTCGGTGATCTCCTACGTGGCGATCGCGCTGCTGGCGGTGATGGTGGCCGTCGAGGTCACCGACATCCTGGCGATCCCGGTCAGTTCGCTGGTGGCGCCGGCGGCCGTGCTGGGCGCCGCCCTGGGCTTCGGCGCCCAGCGCATCGTGCAGGACCTGCTGTCCGGGTTCTTCATCATCACCGAGAAGCAGTACGGCTTCGGTGACCTGGTG
>JAGQTW010000278.1 GCA_020438785.1 Mycobacterium sp.
GCGACCAAGCACCAGCGCGAGGTCGGCGCCGGCTACTTCGACCGGATCGCCACCACGGTGGACCCGACCAGCTCGACCACCGCGCTCGCGGGTTCGACCGAAGAGGGTCAGTTCCACTGAGCCACTAGCCACCGAAAGCGAGCGTGCGTGTCGGCACGGTGACACGCCGGTCGGCGTGTGGCTACGCGCACGCTCGCGGAGGTGGCCCATCAGAGATGCCATCTGGCCCCGTCCTTATATTGGGCGGGGCCTGATGCGTGAGGAGACGAAGTGAGCAGCAGCATTGAACGGGTCGGCGTCGTCGGCGCCGGGCAGATGGGATCGGGTATCGCCGAGGTGGTGGCCAAGGCCGGCGCGGACGTCGTCGTCTTCGAGCCCACCGAAGCGCTCCTGGGCGCCGGACGCGACCGCATCACCGGATCGCTCGAGCGCGCGGCCAGCCGGGGCAAGCTCTCCGAGGCCGACCGGGACGCCACCCTGGCCCGATTCAGCTTCACCACCAACCTCGCGGACCTGTCCGACCGCCAGCTCGTCATCGAGGCGGTCGTGGAGGACGAGACTGTCAAGGGCAAGATCTTCGCCCAGCTCGACGAGCTCATCACCGATCCCGACGCGGTGCTGGCGTCGAACACCTCCAGCATCCCGATCATGAAAATCGCTGCGGCGACCAAGAATCCGAGCCGGGTGATCGGTCTGCACTTCTTCAATCCGGTGCCGGTGCTGCCGCTGGTCGAGCTGGTCAGCACGCTGGTCACCGCACCGGAGGCCGCCGCGCGCGTCGAGCGTTTCGCCGCCGAGGGGCTCGGCAAGCAGGTCGTGCGCTGCGGCGACCGCTCGGGCTTCGTCGTCAACGCCCTGCTGGTGCCCTACCTGCTGGCGGCCATCCGGATGGCGGAGGCAGGCGTCGCCACGGTCGATGACATCGACACCGCGGTGGTCGCGGGCCTGTCCCATCCGATGGGCCCGCTGCGGCTGTCCGACCTGATCGGCCTGGACACGATGAAGCTCATCGCCGACTCGATGTACGACGAATACAAGGACCCGCACTACGCCCCGCCGCCGCTGCTGTTGCGCATGGTCGAGGCCGGTCAGTTGGGCAAGAAATCGGGCCGGGGCTTTTACACCTACTGAGCCGTGCCGCGTGTGCAATTAACAAGGCCGTTAGATACCCTGGTTGTCGGTAGTGACCCCGCGGGGGGTGTGGTCGAAGGGTAGAGACGATGTCGGGCGTGGATTCGGATTTGACTCCTTACTATGAGGAGTCACAATCCATCTACGACGTGTCGAACGACTTCTTCGCGTTGTTCCTGGGCCCGACGATGGGCTACACCTGCGGCTATTACGAGCGCGACGACATGGACCTGGACGAGTCCCAGATCGCGAAGTTCGACCTGGCGCTCGGCAAGCTGGACCTCGAGCCCGGTATGACGCTGCTCGACGTCGGCTGCGGATGGGGCGGCGCGCTCGAGCTCGCGGTGCAGAAGTACGACGTGAACGTCATCGGCATCACGCTGAGCAAGGCCCAGTCGGAGTTCGCGCGCGAACGGTTGGCCAAGTTGGACACCAACCGCTCCATCGAGGTTCGGCTGCAGGGCTGGGAGGAGTTCGACGAGCCCGTCGACCGCATCGTCAGCATCGGCGCCTTCGAGGCGTTCAAGGTCGAGCGGTACCCGCTGTTCTTCGACAAGGCCTACAAGCTGCTGCCCGACGGCGGTCGCATGCTGCTGCACACCATCCTGGCGCACACCCAGAAGTTCTTCCGCGACAACGGGATCAAGGTCACCATCAGTGACCTGAAGTTCATGCAGTTCATCGAGGCCGAGATCTTCCCCGGCGGCCGGCTGCCGGCGGTCGAGGACATCGAGCAACTCGCGGCGGACTCCGGGTTCGTGCTCGAGCGCGTCCACCTGCTCCGCGAGCACTATGCCCGCACCCTGGACATGTGGGCGGCCAACCTGCTGGCCACCCGCGACGAGGCGATCGCGATCACCTCACCCGAGATCTACGAGCGCTACATGAAGTACCTGACCGGCTGCGCGGACTTCTTCCGCCGCGGCATCACCAACATCGGTCAGTTCACCCTCGTCAAGCCCTGACTCTCAGGCCTGCGCGAGCTTCTTCTTCTCCGCCTCGACGTCGAAGTCGGGCGGCGGCCAGTCCAGCTTCATCCCCTTGAGCGCCTCGATGAGCAGTTCGGTGATCGCCAGCCGGGCGTACCACTTCTTGTCGCAGGGGATGACGTACCACGGGGCGTGCTCGGTCGAGGTGCGGTCGAGCACCGCCTGATAGGCCTCCTGATACGCCGGCCACAGCTTGCGCTCGTCGAGGTCGCCCGGGTTGTACTTCCAGTACTTGTCCGGCCGGTCCAGGCGCTCGGCCAGCCGGCGCTTCTGTTCGTCGAGGGAGACGAACAGGGCGCACTTGACAAGGGTGGTGCCGGAGTCGACGAGTTCCTTCTCGAAGGCGTTGATCTCGTCATAGCGGGCTTCCCACACGTCGCGGGGGACCAGTTCGTGCACCCGCACCACCAGCACGTCCTCGTAGTGGGAGCGGTCGAACACCCCTACATGGCCCCCGGCGGGCAGGGCCTTGCGGATCCGCCACAGATAGTGGTGCGCGCGCTCCTCCTCGGTGGGCACCCCGAAGCCGGTGTAGTGGATGCCCATCGGATTACCCGCCCCCACGACGTGTTTCACGATGCCGCCCTTGCCCGCGGTGTCCATGCCCTGCAGCACGAGCAGCAGTGTGCGCTTGTCCCCGGCCTTGCCGTTGGCGTACAGCATCTCCTGCAGACCCGCGAAGCGTTCGTTGCGCTCGGCCTGAACGTCGGGCGACCCGTCCTTGCCGCCGGTGTAGCCGGGGCTGGAGTCGGTGTCGAGGTCGGCGATCTGGAAGCCCGGGCGGAACTGCAGGATCTTGTGCGGGGTGTGCGTCCACTCGGACGGCAGGTCGGCCATAGCCGGAGACACTATTACCGCAGCCGCGGCGGCACGGGCGAAGGGTGCGGCTCGGCGTTGAATCGCTCCAGGGAGCCGCCGACCTCCACGATTCCGCACAGCGCGTTCCAGCACAGCATCGTCAGGTAGTCGATCAGCTCGTCGGCGGGCATGTGGGGATTCGACATCCAGGAGTGGGTGGCCAGCTGGACGCCACCGACGATCAGGTACGCCCACGGCTCCACCCCGTGGGTGTCCATCCCGACCACCTGCATGCGGCGGCGCAGCATCACCGCGAGCATCCGGGCGATGATTCGTTCCGAGTCCGCGACGACCTTGTTTTTGCTGGCCGAGCTGTTCGCCATGACGAATCGGTAGGGCTCGGGCTCGCTGGCGACGGTTTCGACGTAGACCCGGATGATCTCCCGGGTCATGGCGAAACCGTCCAGGTTCGACGACAGGGCGGCGGCCATGTTGGGGATCAGCGTGGTCTGCGTGAAGCGCATCATCACCGCGGTCGTCAGGTCGTTCTTGTCGACGAAATAGCGGTACAGCACGGTCTTCGAGACACCGATTTCCGCAGCTATCTCGTCCATGCTGACGTCGCGGCCCCGGGTGCGGATAGCCTCCAGCGCGCCGTCGACCAACTCGGTGCGTCGTTCCACCTTGTGCTGGTGCCAGCGGCGTTTCCGGCCGTCGGTCTTGGCCAGGCCCGGGCTGATCTGCTGTGCCACTATCGCGGAGTCCGTTCCCCTTTCGGACCGATTCTACGGCCCGCCCCCGGCGATCCACGGCAGGTGCCAGCGACCTGCTTTGACGTCGAGGTCACAGTAACTGGGCCGCGGGATAGCGGATGATGGTGGAGTGGCAGCAAAACATCGCCTCCCGGAGTTGCCGACGGGGGTAGTCCGCCCGGGTCCGTCCCTCGCGGAGTCGTTCGCCGGCGCCGACCCGGAAGCCGACGCCGAGCGCCGCCGGTCGCTGCGCCGGATGAAGGCGGTGGCGCTGAGTTTCCTGATCGGTGCGACCGTGATCTTCCTGGCCTGCCGGTGGGGCCAGGCCCAGGGTGGGCCGGCCTGGATCGGCTACGTCGGGGCGTCCGCCGAGGCCGGCATGGTGGGCGCGTTGGCGGACTGGTTCGCCGTCACCGCGCTGTTCCGCCATCCGCTGGGACTGAAGATCCCGCACACCGCCATCATCAAGCGCAAGAAGGACCAGCTCGGTGAGGGCCTGGGCACGTTCGTGCGGGAGAACTTCCTGTCGCCGGCCGTGGTGGAGACCAAGCTGCGCGACGCGCAGGTGGCCGGGCGGCTGGGCAAGTGGCTCTCCGAGCCGGCACATGCCGACCGGGTGGCCGGGGAGACTGGCACGGTGCTGCGGGTCGTGGTGGAGCTGCTCAACGACGAGGACATCCAGCAGGTCATCGACCGGACCATCGTCAAACGGATCGCCGAGCCGCAGTGGGGGCCGCCGGTCGGCCGGGTGCTGGCCCAACTGCTCGCCGAGAACCGGCAGGAGGCCCTTATCCAGCTGCTGTGCGACCGGGCGTTCGAGTGGTCGCTGAACGCCGGGGAGACCATCGAGCGGGTGATCGCCCGGGACTCGCCGAGCTGGTCGCCGCGGTTCGTCGATCAACTCGTCGGCGACCGCATCCACCGCGAACTGATGGACTTCACCGACAAGGTGCGCCGCAACCCGAATCATGAACTGCGGCAATCGGCCACCCGATTCCTCTTCGAGTTCGCCGACGATCTGCAGAACGACGACGCCACCATCGCGCGGGCCGAGACGGTGAAGGAACAACTGATGGCCCGCGACGAGGTCACCCGCGCCGCGGAGTCGGCGTGGAAGACCCTCAAGCGGCTGGTGCTCGAGGCCGTCGACGACCCGGAGAGCACGCTGCGCGCCCGCATCGCGGATTCGGTTGTGCACATCGGGGAATCGCTGCGCGACGACGAGGAACTCCGCGACAAGGTGGACAACTGGATCGTGCGCGGCGCCCAGCATCTGGTCGGCCAGTACGGCGCCGAGATCACCACGATCATCACCGACACCATCGAGCGCTGGGACGCCGAGGAGGCCAGCCAGCGGATCGAACTCCACGTCGGGCGCGACCTCCAGTTCATCCGGATCAACGGCACCGTGGTGGGCGCCCTGGCCGGCCTGGTGATCTATACAGTGGCGCAAATCATATTCTGACCTGCGCTAACTAGTGCTTGCAAAAGTTAGCACTCCCGCGTAATGTGGCATCCGTACGCACCGGACGACCATTGCGAAGGAGGCAAGCCATGGCACAGGACGCAGACCTGGCCGCTGTGGTGAGCAACGCCGCACTGGACATCGGCAGCTTCATCAGAGCGCAACGGGAAGCCGCGCAGGTATCGGTGCGACAACTCGCGGAGAAGGCCGGCGTCAGCAACCCGTATCTGAGTCAGATCGAACGCGGGTTGCGCAAACCGTCGGCGGAAGTGCTGAGCCAGATCGCCAAGGCGCTGCGCATGTCAGCCGAGGTGCTCTACGTCCGCGCCGGAATTCTCGAACCGGGGGAGGCGAGCCAGGTGCATCACGCCATCATCGCCGACACCGCGATCAGCGAGCGCCAGAAGCAGGTCCTGCTCGACATCTACACGTCGTTTTGTCAGCAGAACGAGGCCGCCCGGGAGGGGTCGCCGACTGAGTAAGCCCGTACCCCAACCCCTTTCAACCCAGAAGACCAAGAACAAAATCAGTAATTGAGAAAGGAGCCATTGTCATGGCTGAGAACACCAACATCGAGGATCTGAAGGCCCCCCTGCTTGCCGCCGTCGGCGCTGCCGACTTGGCCCTGGCGACCGTCAACGAGATCCTGGTCAACCTCCGCGACCGCGCCGAGGATGCCCGCACCGAGGCCGCCGAGCGCGTCGAAGGGCGTCGCGCGGCGCTGACCAAGCTGCAGGAAGACCTGCCCAAGCGCACCGAGGAACTGCGCGGCAAGCTCACCACCGAGGAGCTGCGCAAGGCCGCCGAGGGCTTCGTCGAGGACGCCACCGCGACCTACAACAGCCTCGTCGAGCGTGGCGAGGCCGCGCTGGAGCGGCTGCGCAACCAGCCCGACTTCAAGGACGCTGCCGCGCAGGTCGAGGGCTACGTCGACCAGGCGGTCGAGCTGACCCAGGAGGCGCTGGGCAACGTGTCGTCGCAGACCCGCGCCGTCGGTGAGCGCGCCGCCAAGCTGGTCGGCGTCGAGCTGCCGAAGAAGGCCCAGAAGGCCGCCAAGAAGGCCCCGGCCAAGAAGGCGCCGGCCAAGAAGGCTGCCGTCAAGAAGGCTCCGGCCAAGGCTGCTGCCAAGAAGACCCCGGCCAAGAAGGCTCCGGCCAAGAAGGTCACCCAGAAGTAATCCGACTCGGGGGTGATCCCGGTCGACCAGGGGACGGTGCCCGCATAGGCTGCTCATTGTGAGCCAGCTTGTGGGTACCGTCCTCTTCGTCGTTTCGGTCGCGGTGTTCGCGATGAACGTCTACGCATTCGTCCACGCCGCCATGCAGCGGCCCGACGCCTACACCGCTGCGGAAAAGCTGACGAAGCCGGTCTGGCTGGTCATCCTCGGGGCGGCCGCCCTGCTCTCCTGGGTGCTGGGCATCACGGGCGTCGCCATCTCGGCCGTCGCCGCCGGGGTGTACCTCGTCGACGTGCGGCCCAAGCTGCTCGAGATCCAGGGAAAGTCACGCTGAAGACCGCGCGGCCGTTGGCGGCTCTTGCCGCGGTCCCCGTCACGCTGGCCCTGGCGGTTCCCGCGTCCGCCGACGCCGACCCGGCTCCGCCGTTCATCGACCACGCCACCTGGGTGAGCTACGGCGGCCTGGCCAGCCTGCGGGTGTATCCCACCAAGGCCGGCCGCGCGGCCTCCACCGAGCTGGGCCAGCCACCCTGGGACGCCGACGAGGCCTGGGCCGAGGTGCTGGCCGCGGCCCCCGACGCCGACACCGCCGGCATGCGCGCCCAGTTCCTCTGTCACTGGCGCTTCGCCGAGCTCGTCGTGCCGGGCAAGACCAGCTGGAACCTGGAGCCCTGGCGACCGGTGGTCGACGACGAGACGATGGCCGACGCCGGCTGCAATCCCGGCGGATCGGTGGCGGGGTTCTGATGGCCCCGACCCGGCAGCGGGTGGCCGCGCTCGTCGACCACACCCTGCTCAAGCCGGAGGCCACCGACGCCGATGTCGTCGCCCTGGTCGACGAGGCCGCCGACCTGGGGGTGTTCGCGGTCTGCGTGTCACCGTCGATGGTGGCGACCGCCGTCCGCGCCGCGCTGGCCCGCCCCGCGGGGCTGACCGTCGCCACCGTGGCGGGATTCCCCTCCGGCAAGCACCTGCCGGTGGTCAAGGCTCAGGAGGCGGCGCTGGCCGTCGAGGCCGGGGCGCGTGAGGTCGACATGGTCATCGACGTCGGCGCCGCGCTGACCGGTGACTTCGCCGCGGTGGCCGCCGACATCGCCACCGTGCGCGCGGCGGTGCCCGACGCGCTGCTGAAGGTCATCGTCGAGTCCGCGGCGCTGCTCACCCTCGGTGACGATCGCCATCTGGTCGCGGCCTGCCGGGCCGCGGCGGATTCCGGCGCCGACTTCGTCAAGACCTCCACCGGCTTCCACCCCG
>JAGQTW010000279.1 GCA_020438785.1 Mycobacterium sp.
GAGTGTCGCCGGTACTCATCGACTGCACACTATCGCCGCAGGATTAAGCGATCCGGTTAGCGCCCAGAACGTCGTCGACGGCCTCGGCGGACGGCGCGCAGCCACCCGCGCCGGGCACCAGGGTGGCCAGGGCGCCGGCCGCCGCGGCCCGCCGCAGCGCCCGTCGGCCCCCGTCGGCCCAGTGGGCGGCCAGCACGCCGGCGAAAACGTCGCCGGCGCCGGTGGTGTCGATCGGCTCCACCTCCGGTGCCGGCACGTCGAAGTCGCCGTCGACGCCCCGATAGCACGCCCCGCGTGCGCCGCGGGTGACGACGCGATGCGGTGTCTTGTGGCCCCAGTGCGCCGCCTCGGCCTCGTTGACCACCACCACGTCGGTCACCGCCGCCAACTCGGCCAGCCCGGCCGCGTCGGGACTTGCCGGGGAGGCGTTGACGATGACGGTCGCCCCCACCGAACGCGCCTCCCGGGCGGCGGCCACCGCGGTTGCGATCGGGATCTCCAACTGCACCAACAGCACCTCGCAGTCCGCGATCACCGTGCGCGCCGCCGCCGACGCCAGGGTCAGGTGGGCGTTGGCGCCGGGAGCAACGACGATCTGGTTCTCCCCGGCGGGATCGACCGTGATCACCGCGCCGCCGCTTGGCACCGGCAGTTCCTCGACGCCGTCGAGACCGACGCCGTTGTCGAGCAGGTGGCCGCGCAGCTGCGCCCCCGCCGCATCCGCGCCGATCGCGCCGACGAACTGTACGATCGCCCCGGCCCGCGCGGCGGCGACAGCCTGGTTGCCCCCCTTGCCGCCGGGAGCGACGGTCGTGCTGGACGCCAGCACCGTCTCGCCGGGCCGGGGCAGCGCCCCCACGGTGAAGAATTGGTCCATGTTCACGCTGCCGACCACGCACAGCCGGGTGGGCCGCTGATCACCACCGGAGGAGAAAGCCGCCGGACACATGTCCGCAAAGCTACCCTCGAGGGACGATGAAGACGCTGGCCCGGGGCATCCTCGCGGTCGCCGTGGCGGTGGCTGCGACGGCCACGCTGGCGAGCCCGGCTGCCGCCGCGCCGAACACCCGCTGCGCGCTGAGCACGCCGGTCCAGGAGGTTCCCAGCGTGACCCGGCTGCCGTCGGCGCTGCGCACCCTCGTCGGGCCGATCGCCGACGTCGGCGCGCCGTTCAACAGCGGAGATGCGGTCCAGGATCCCTCCCTGCCGTTCCGCCGGATGATCCGCGCCGGCCACCGGGGCGACGTTTGGTTCGTCTGGTACGAGCACGGCGGCATCGCCTACTTCTGGCAGGCGGTGGTCGCCCGGGTCACCGGCGGCGGTGACGACGTCACGACGCTGGCGAACGCGGGCACCATCTCGGACACCCTGTGCACGCTGACCGACGGGGTGTACGCGGGCCGGGTGCCGCCCTACCCCGACGGCGCCTGGGCCACCGAGAGCTACTAGGTCGGGCAGCCCCCACCTGCCGGTTGGTAGGGAGACCGATACGCTGGGGCGATGAGCGTGCGCGCACCCGCCGAGGCCGGGGCCCTGGCGGCCCTGGTGCCGGGGTCCGATGTGCGTTCCCAGGTCCATGACGCCGCCCGCCGGGCGCGGGTCGCCGCACGCACCCTGGGCTCGCTGACCACCACGGCGAAGGACCGCGCGCTGCACACCGCCGCTGATGCCGTGCTGGCCCATGTCCACCAGATCCTGGCCGCCAATGCCGAGGACCTCGACGCCGCCCGCGCCGCGGGCACGCCCGAGGCGATGCTGGACCGGCTCGCGCTGAACCCGCAGCGCGTCGACGGGATCGCCGCCGGCCTGCGCCAGGTGGCCGGGCTGCCCGACCCGATCGGCGAGGTGCTTCGCGGTCGCACCATGCCCAACGGCCTGCAGCTGCGTCAGCAGCGGGTTCCCCTCGGCGTCGTCGGCATCGTCTACGAGGGGCGGCCCAATGTCACCGTCGACGCCTTCGGGTTGACGCTGAAATCCGGCAACGCCGTGCTGCTGCGCGGCAGTTCCTCCGCGGCGAAGTCCAACGCCGAACTGGTGCGGGTGCTGCGCGGCGCGCTGGCCGGCGAGGGCCTGCCCGAAGACGCCGTGCAACTGCTGCCCAGCTCCGATCGCTCCAGCGTCACCTACCTGATCCAGGCCCGCGGGCTGGTCGACGTGGTCATCCCGCGCGGCGGCGCCGGCCTGATCGACGCCGTGGTGCGCGACGCCACGGTGCCCACCATCGAGACCGGTGTGGGCAACTGTCACGTCTACGTGCATTCGTCCGCGGACCTCGATGTCGCCGAGCGAATCATCCTGAACGCCAAGACCCGTCGGCCCAGTGTCTGCAACGCCGCCGAGACGTTGTTGGTCGACGCCGCCGTCGCCGGCACGGCGCTGCCGCGGCTCACCGGCGCGCTGGCCGACGCCGGCGTCACCGTGCACGACGAGCCCACCGAAGAGGAACTACGGGCCGAGTTTCTCTCGATGGACATCGCGGTGGCCGTGGTCGACGGGCTCGACGCCGCGATCGACCACATCAACACCTACGGCACCGGCCACACCGAGGCCATCGTGACCACCGATCTGGCTGCGGCCCAGCGGTTCACGGAGCGGGTCGACGCCGCCGCGGTGATGGTCAATGCGTCGACCGCGTTCACCGACGGCGAGCAGTTCGGTTTCGGCGCCGAGATCGGCATCTCCACCCAGAAGCTGCACGCCCGCGGCCCGATGGGCCTGCCCGAACTGACCTCGACCAAGTGGATCGTCTGGGGCGACGGCCACACCCGGCCCGCCTGAGCAACGACAGGAGCACTCGTGACTGAAACCCCGGCGCGCCCGGCACCGCTGTTCGCCGACATCGACGATGTCGCGCGGCGCCTGGCCGAGACGGGCTACCTGCCCGACACCGCCACCGCCACCGCGGTTTTCCTCGCCGACCGGCTGGGCAAGCCGCTGCTGGTCGAGGGTCCCGCCGGTGTCGGCAAGACCGAACTGGCCCGTGCGGTCGCCCAGTGCACCGGCTCGGGACTGGTTCGCCTGCAGTGCTACGAGGGCGTCGACGAGGCCCGAGCGCTCTACGAGTGGAACCACGCCAAGCAGATTCTGCGGATGCAGTCCGGGTCGAACGACTGGGATCAGGCGAAGTCGGACATCTTCAGCGAGGAGTTCCTGCTGTCCCGGCCGCTGCTGACCGCCATCCGGCGCACCGAGCCGACCGTCCTGCTGATCGACGAGACCGACAAGGCCGACATCGAGATCGAGGGCCTGCTGCTGGAGGTGCTGTCCGATTTCGCGGTGACCGTCCCGGAGCTGGGCACCATCACCGCCTCGCGAACCCCGTTCGTGGTACTCACTTCCAACGCCACCCGCGAGTTGTCCGAGGCGCTCAAGCGTCGTTGCCTGTTCCTGCACATCGACTTCCCCGACCCCGATCTCGAGCGGCGCATCCTGTTGTCCAGGGTGCCCGAACTGCCCGAGTCGCTGGCCGCCGAGCTGGTCCGCATCATCGGCGTGCTGCGCGGCATGCAGCTCAAGAAGCTGCCGTCCGTGGCCGAGACGATCGACTGGGGCCGCACCGTGCTGGCACTGGGTATGGACACCATCGACGACGCCACCATCGCCGCGACCTTGGGTGTGGTGCTCAAACACCAGTCCGACCAACAGCGCGCCGCCGGCGAGCTCCGGCTGAACTGAGGGGCATCAGATGGCCGTCCGCCGGGTGCGTCCCCCACAGCCGCTGGCCCCGCACGGGCTGCCCGGCCACCTCGTCGGCTTCGTCGAAGCCCTTCGCGCCCAGGGCATCTCGGTCGGCCCGTCGGAGACCGTCGACGCCGGGCGGGTGCTTACGGTGCTGGGGCTGGGGGATCGGGAGGCGCTGCGGGAGGGGTTGGCCTGCGCGGTGCTGCGCCGCGCCGACCATCGGCAGACCTATGACGCGATGTTCGACCTGTGGTGGCCGGCCGCACTGGGCGGGCGGACGATCCTGCTCGACGAGGGCGCCGACTCGGACGACCCGCAGGGGTTGCCGCCGGAGGACATCGAGGCGATGCGCGCGATGCTGCTCGACCTGCTCGCCGAGAACCCCGAGATCGCCGACATGGACGACCGGTTGGTCGCCATGATCGCCCAGATCGTCGAGGCGTACGGCCGCTACACCTCCAGCCGCGGCCCGTCGTACTCGTCGTATCAGGCGCTCAAGGCGATGGGTCTGGACGAACTGGAGGGCCGGCTGCTGGCCGGGCTGCTGGCGCCGCACGGCGACGACCCCACCCCCACCCAGGAGCAGATCGCCAAAGCCCTTGCCGCCCAGAAGATTCAGCAGCTGCGGCGGTTGGTGGAGAACGAGACCAAACGGCGCACCGCCGAGCAGCTGGGCCGTGACCACGTGCAGATGTACGGCATCCCGCAGCTGGCCGAGAACGTGGAGTTCCTGCGGGCCTCCGGCGACCAGTTGCGCCAGATGCGCAAGGTCGTTGCGCCGCTGGCCCGGATGCTGGCGACCCGGCTGGCGGCCAAGCGCCGGCGCCACCGCGCCGGGGCGATCGACCTGCGCAAGACGCTGCGGAAGTCGATGTCCACCGGCGGGGTGCCGATCGATGTGGTGCTGCGCAAGCCGCGGCCGGCCCGCCCGGAGCTCGTGGTGCTCTGCGACGTATCGGGCTCGGTGGCCGGCTTCAGCCACTTCACCCTGCTGCTGGTGCATGCGTTGCGCCAACAGTTCTCCCGCGTTCGGGTGTTCGCCTTCATCGACACCACCGACGAGGTGACCCATCTGTTCGGCCCGGACGCCGATCTGGCCGTCGCGATTCAGCGGATCACCCGCGAGGCCGGGGTCTACACCCGCGACGGACACTCCGACTACGGCAACGCGTTCGTGTCGTTCACCGAGAACTTTCACAATGTGCTCTCGCCGCGCAGTTCGCTACTCGTGCTCGGCGACGGGCGCACGAATTACCGCAATCCCGCCACCGATGTGCTGGCCCACATGGTCAGCGCCAGTAGGCACGCGCACTGGCTCAACCCCGAACCGCGCCACCTGTGGGGCAGCGGCGATTCGGCGGTGCCGCGCTACGAGGACGTCATCACCATGCACGAGTGCCGCTCGGCCAAGCAGCTCGCCGCGGTGATCGACCAGCTCTTGCCGGTGTAGCGCCGTCACCCGCCGTCTGACCTGCGCGATCGTCGCTCACGTAAGCTGGTCAATCGTGGTTTCTACGGCTCGGCGCAGACTCGGCGTGATGGGTGGGACGTTCGATCCCATCCACCACGGTCACCTGGTCGCGGCCAGCGAGGTGGCCGACCTGTTCGAACTCGACCAGGTGGTGTTCGTGCCGACCGGGCAGCCCTGGCAGAAGTCCCGCGATGTCACGCCACCCGAGGACCGCTACCTGATGACGGTCATCGCCACTGCGTCCAACCCCCGGTTCTCGGTCAGCCGCGTCGACATCGACCGCGGGGGGCCGACCTACACCAGCGACACACTGCGCGACCTGCGCGCGCTCAACCCGGACAGCGATCTGTACTTCATCACCGGCGCCGACGCGCTGGCCTCGATCCTGTCCTGGCAGAACTGGGAGGAGTTGTTCGCCCTGGCGAAGTTCATCGGCGTCAGCCGACCCGGCTACGAACTCAACGGCCAGCACATCGTCGGTGCCTTCGACGAGTTGCCGGAGGAGGCCCTGACCCTGGTGGAGGTGCCCGCGTTGGCGATCTCGTCCACCGACTGTCGCGCCCGGGCGGCTCAGGGCCGGCCGATCTGGTACCTGGTCCCCGACGGCGTCGTCCAGTACGTCTCCAAGCGGGGGCTGTATCGCAAGATCGGCCCAATCGGCCGGATGGCCGGCGTGAGTATCGAGGACGGGAGCCCGTGAGCGCCTCGCCCGAAGCCGTCGCGATGGCCACCGTGGCGGCCAGGGCGGCCGCCGCCAAGCTCGCCCAGGACGTCGTCGTCATCGACGTGTCCGACCAGTTGGTGATCACCGACTGCTTCGTCATCGCATC
>JAGQTW010000024.1 GCA_020438785.1 Mycobacterium sp.
CGATCTCCTTGGCCGCGGTGTAGATGGTGCCTGGCAGCTTCGGGTGCGGTTCGGTGGTCTTGGCCACCAGGGCGATGTTGGCGCCGTCGGCGGCGACGCGTTTGGCGATGGCCAGGCCGATGCCGCGGCTGGCTCCGGAGATGAACATGGTCTTGCCCGCGAAAGTCATGGCGTCACCCTAGGGCGCGGATGTCGGCTGTCACCGCCTGGGTCAGCGCAACCAGATCGTTCGGCGCCAGCGCGACGTCCCAGCCCCGTTTTCCCGCGCTGCACAGCACCCGGTCGAAACCCAGCGCCGATGCGTCGACCACCGTCGGCAGCGGCCTGCGCTGGCCCAGCGGGGAGATGCCGCCCAGCACGTAGCCGGTGGAGCGTTCGGCGGAAGCCCGGTCGGCCAGCGCCGCCCTGGGCAGGCCCAGCGCCGCGGCGGCGGCCTTCAGCGACAGCTGCCACGGCACCGGCAGCACCGCGACGGCCAGCCCGGACGGTCCCGCGATGACCAGCGTCTTGAGAATCTGCTCGGGCAGCAGTCCGGGTCCGGCCAGCGCGGCGACGGCCTCCGCGCCATAATCGGCCACCCGGGGGTCGTGCCGGTAACGCCGCACCTCATAGCAGACGCCCGCGGCCACCAGGGCCGCCAGGGCCGGGGTGGCCGCGCCGCTCACGGGGCCCAACCCTAGGCGGGAATGCACCCGGTTGGTAATCCCGTTATGCCTTCCAGCCGTGGACCGGAACGGGCCACCCGAAAAGAATGTTGGTCGCGGCCCTAGGATTGGACGAAGGGAGTCGAGTGTCAGCCGGTATGTGCCTTCTGGGCGACGAGCGGACAGTTGAATCCTTCCTCCGTCCGATCTCGCTGACGGTGCCGGTCACCGGCCCAGCGGCAGAAGGGACCGTGTCCACCACGATGAGCGATACCGAGGGCGCCGACGGCTCCGGCACCGTCGACACCGCCGCCCCGTCCGAAAGCGACGCGGAGCAGGTGGCGCGCTTCGAGCGCGACGCGATCCCGCTGATGGATCAGCTGTACGGCGGTGCGCTGCGGATGACCCGCAATCCGGCCGACGCCGAGGACCTGGTGCAGGAGACCATGGTCAAGGCCTTCCACGCGTTCTCGTCGTTCCGGGAGGGCACCAACCTCAAGGCCTGGCTGTACCGGATCATGACCAACACCTACATCAACTCCTACCGCAAGAAGCAGCGGCAGCCGGCCGAGTACCCGACCGAGGAGATCACCGACTGGCAGCTCGCCGCCAACGCCGAGCACACCTCCACCGGGCTGCGTTCGGCCGAGGTGGAGGCCCTGGAGTCGCTCCCCGACACCGAGATCAAAGAAGCCCTGCAGGCGCTGCCTGAGGAGTTCCGGATGGCGGTCTACTACGCCGACGTCGAGGGCTTCCCCTACAAGGAGATCGCCGAAATCATGGGCACACCGATCGGGACAGTGATGTCCCGGCTGCACCGGGGGCGGCGCCAGCTGCGCACCCTGCTCGCCGACGTCGCCAAGGAGCGCGGCTTCGACCGGGGATCGCGCGGCCAGCAGGAGGACACGCCGGAAGAGGTGTCGTCATGAGCGACGAGAACTGGCGTCCCCCGGTCGGCCCCGTCGATCCCGACCATCCGGAGTGCGCGGCGGTGGTCGCCGAGGTTTCGCTGCTGCTCGACGGCGAGGTGACCGCCGAGACCCGGGAACGGCTCCAGCAGCACCTCGACGAGTGCCCGACCTGCCTGCGCCATTACGGCCTGGAGGAACGGATCAAGAAGCTGATCGCCACCAAGTGCAGCGGCGAGAAGGCTCCGCAGTACCTGCTGGAGCGGGTGCGGCTGGAGATCAGCCGCACGACGATCATCCGGCGCGGCTAGCCGGCCTTGCTGCCGGCGTTGGGCCGCTTGCCGTGATTGGCCTTGCTGTGCTTGCGGTCCCTCTTCTTGCGGCCACGCTTGGCCATGGTCTACCTCCGTCGTCGAACTGTTGCCCACAGTCTCTCACGGCCCCAACGACGGCCTGACCACCCGGTGTTGTGGTTCGATAGAGCGGCACCAAGTGTTCGATGGAGCAGCGCCAAGAGTGAGGGTGGAAATGGCCGAGGATGTTCGCGCCGAGATCGTGGCCAGTGTGCTCGAGGTCGTGGTCAGCAAGGGAGACCAGATCGGCCAGGGCGACACCCTGGTGCTGCTCGAATCGATGAAGATGGAGATCCCGGTGCTGGCCGAGGTGGCGGGCACGATCACCGAGGTCAGCGTCTCGGTGGGTGACGTGATCCAGGCCGGCGACCTCATCGCGGTCATCGACTAGCTGGAGTGTCCACCCTCGGTGAGCTCCTGGCCGAGCACACGATGTTGCCCGGCAACGCGGTGGACCACCTGCACGCGGTGGTGGGCGAGTGGCAGTTGCTCGCCGACCTGTCCTTCGCCGACTACCTGATGTGGGTGGCCCGCGACGACGGTGCGCTGGTGTGCGTCGCCCAGTGCCGGCCCAACACCGCCCCGACCGTGCTGATCACCGATGCCGTCGGCACCCTGGTCGCGGCCGGCGATCTGCCGCTGGTGACCGCCGCCTTCACCTCGGGCGCCATCGGCCGCGGCGAGAGCGACCCGTCGCTGCGCGAGCGCGGCCTGAACGTCGAAGCGGTGCCCGTCCGCTACGACAACCAGGTGGTGGCGGTGCTGACCCACCAGACGGCCGTGGCCGAGCGGCGCACCTCGTCCCCCCTGGAGCGGGCCTACCTGGACTGCGCCGCCAACCTGCAGCACATGCTGACCGAGGGCACGTTTCCCAATATCGGCGACCTGGCGATGTCGCGGTCCAGTCCGCGGGTCGGCGACGGCTTCATCCGCCTCGACGTCGACGGGGTGGTGGTCTTCGCCAGCCCCAACGCGCTGTCGGCGTACCACCGGATGGGGCTCACCTCGGAGTTGGAGGGCCACAACCTGGTCGCCGTCACCCGCCCACTGATTTCCGACCCGTTCGAGGCGCAGGAACTGGCCGAGCACATCCGCGAGTCGCTGACCGGCGGGGCCAGCATGCGGATGGAGGTCGACGCCGGGGGAGCGGCCGTGCTGTTCCGGACGATGCCGCTGGTGGTGCATGGCGCGCCGGCCGGGGCGGCGCTGCTGATCCGCGACGTCACCGAGGTCAAGCGGCGGGACCGGGCGCTGCTGTCCAAGGACGCCACCATCCGGGAGATCCACCACCGGGTNNCCGGGTGAAGAACAACCTGCAGACCGTGGCCGCCCTGCTGCGGCTGCAGGCCCGCCGGACCAACAACGCCGAGGGCCGGGAGGCGCTGATGGAGTCGGTGCGCCGGGTGGCCTCGATCGCCCAGGTGCACGAGGCGTTGTCGATGTCTGTCGACGAGGAGGTCAACCTCGACGAGGTCATCGACCGGATCCTGCCGATCATGAACGACGTCGCCCGGGTGGACACCCCGATCCGGATCCGCCGGGAAGGCGCGCTGGGGGTGCTGGACGCCGACCGGGCGACCGCGCTGGTGATGGTGGTGACCGAGTTGGTGCAGAACGCCATCGAGCACGCTTTCGACCCGTCGGCCAAGGGCGGCTGCGTCACCATCCGGGCCGAACGCTCGGCCCGCTGGCTCGACGTCGTGGTCCACGACGACGGGCGCGGGCTGCCCGACGGGTTCAGCCTGGAAAAGTCCGACCAACTCGGACTGCAGATCGTCCGGACGCTGGTATCGGCCGAACTCGACGGGTCGCTGGGAATGCATGACGTCCCCGGTGGCGGCACCGATGTAGTGCTGCGGGTGCCCATTGGGCGACGAAGTGCGGCCAGAGTGCCGCAATAGCAAACATGTGACCTAAAGCACTTCGATAAAAAAAGTCACGGCCCCGGAATTTGCGGGGCCGTGACTGCGAGTCGGTGCGGAGTGGCGCTCAGACCCCGGTGCGGGCCCGGGTGCGCGCGTTGCGCCGCTTGAGCGCGCGGCGTTCGTCCTCGCTCATGCCGCCCCACACGCCGGCATCCTGGCCGGAGTCCAATGCCCAGGTCAGGCACTCGGTGGTGACCGGACAACGGTTGCAGACGAGCTTCGCGTCAGCGATCTGGGCGAGCGCCGGGCCGCTGTTCCCCACGGGGAAGAACAGTTCCGGGTCCTCGTCACGGCAGACCGCCTTGTGGCGCCAATCCATTAGTCGCTACTCCTTAACTGGTGCGCAGCACAGCGCACGTTATTTATCTGCGGGTGTTAACGCGTGCACACAAATGTTTCTGCGTTGTTGCATCCGATCGTTTCACAGCGCTGACGGATGTCAATAGAACTCAGTTAACACGTGGGCAATCTCACTACCGGGGTCGGTTAACAGACCCTCTGCCCGTTTGTACTACACTCAACCCACCTGCGCCCTGAATCGGGCGGCTCCGGACAGTCATTGCAGCTCAGGGGGCCGTTCATGCGGGCGGGGCGACGACGCTCAGCGCCTCCGGAACGGCCCGGAAGGTCATTTCTGAGCGTAGGCCAAGAAAATCCCCGTCAACCTGGCTGGCGACCGGTTCGGTCGCCGTGACGTGCACCCACGCGACGTCGTCGTCGCGAATCAGGTGCCGGGCCTTGATCCGGTGGTTGCGGGACAGCATCCGGCGCACCAGCCGCAGGTTGGCCCACACGTTCATGCTGGTGATCGCGAACACGCCGAGGCCCTTCTCGAACGTGGTGTCCGGATTGGTGAACACCGGCCGGGTGTTCGCATACGTCCACGGGCTGGAATTGGAGATGAAGGCGAAGTACACCCGGGAGACCGGTTCGCGTCCGGCCAGTTCCAGCGTCAGGGTCGGCTCCCGGCGGGCGTTGGCCAGCATCTCCTTCACCGCCACCCGGATGTAGCGGCCGGCGGTGACCTTGCGGCCCTTGGCGCGCTGGGCCTCCACCGCGGCCACCACGTCGCCGTCCACGCCCATCCCGGCGGTGAACACCGCCCAGCGCTCGCCGCAGTCCATCAGGCCGATCCGCCGCCACGACCCGTTGCGACCGTGCTCGCCGAGCAGGTCGATCAGCTGGTTGGTGGCCACCGTGGGGTCGGGGCTGATGCCCAGCGCGCGGGCGAACACGTTGGCCGAGCCGCCCGGCACCACCGCGACGGCCGGAACCGGGCCGTCGGCGTGCTGGCCCGGCGCCCCGAGCAGGCCGTTGACCACCTCGTTCACCGTGCCGTCGCCGCCGTGGATGATGACCACGTCGATACCGTCCCGCCGCGCGGCCTGCGCGATCTCGACGGCGTGGCCGCGGTGGTTGGTGTGCTCGACGGCGAGTTGGACCCGGCTTTCCAGGGCGTGCGCCAGCAGGTCGCGCGCCGCGGCGGTCGTCGAGGTGGCGTTCGGGTTGACGATCAGGACGGCGCGCACGAGGCATGAGCCTAGTGGGACCTCTAGGCTCATCTTCCGTGACCGTTCCCGCCCCGCCCGCTGTGCGACGGGCCGCCGTGCTGGTGGCCGCCGAGGGGGCCGCCGGCCTGGTGGCGGCGGCGGTGTTCGTAATCCGCGGCCTGGCCGGCGCCGACCAGCACGTGGTCAGCGGGTTCGGCAACGCGGCCTGGTTCGCCCTGATCGGGGGTGCGGTGCTGGCGGCGGGCTGGGCGTTGTGGACCGGCAGGCGGTGGGGCCGCGGCCTGGCGGTGTTCGCCCAACTGCTGCTGCTGCCGGTGACCTGGTATGCCGCCGTCGGCTCACACCAGTGGTTCTACGGGATCCCGGTGGCGGTGGTCGCCGTGGCCACGCTGGCGCTGCTGTTCGCCCCGAGCACCCTGCGCTGGCTGGGCTCTCAGGACTCCGCGGCCAGCGCCGACAACTCCGGGCCCGACACCCGATAGGTGATCCACTCCGACATCTGCCTGCCGCCGACGGCGTCATACAGCCCGATCGCGTTGACGTTCCAGTCCAGCACCGCCCAGCTCAACCGGCTGTAGCCGTTGTCCACGCACTCCCGTGCCAGGGTTGCCAGCAGCGCGCGGGCCAGCCCGCGGCGGCGGAATGCCGGGCGCACGAACAGGTCCTCGAGGTAGATGCCGGCCACGCCGTCCCAGGTGGAGAAGTTGCGGAACCACACCGCGATGGCGGCCGGCTCGCCGTCCACCTCGGCGATGTGACAGAAGCCCACCGGGTCGGCGCCGAAAAGCGCTGCACTGAGCTGCTTTTCGGTGACCGTGCACTCGTCGGCGGCCCGTTCGAACTCGGCCAGTTCGCCGATCATCGCGACGATGGCGGCCTCGTCACCCGGACGGGCCCGGCGGATGAGGCTCATTGTTCGACTCCCAGCGCCGACAGGATGGTCCTGAACTTCGTTGTGGTCTCGGCGACTTCGTCGTCGGGATCGGATTCGGCCACGATACCGCCGCCGGCCTGGGCCAGCGCCTCGCGGCGGTCCGCCGACACCTGGGCCCCGCGGATGGCCACCACCCACCGCCCGTCGCCGCGGGCGTCGCACCAGCCGACCGCGCCCGCGTAGAAGCCGCGGTCGCCCTCGATCTCGGCGATCAGGTCCACCGCGGCGGCGGTGGGCACCCCGCCGACGGCCGG
>JAGQTW010000280.1 GCA_020438785.1 Mycobacterium sp.
TTTCTAGAGAAAAGGGACAGGGCCTTCACGCCCGAATACCTCCCCCGTCGATCCAGTTCGCGCCGTCTCGTTTGTTGTCTCACGCCGCTTATCCCGAATCCCCGCTGTCGGTGCTCGATGAGACAGTGCCGGCCATGACAGCGACACTCGGCTACGCACGGGTCAGCACGACCGCCCAGGACCTCGACACCCAACTTGACGCACTGACCGCCGCCGGGGTCGATCCATCCCGAGTTTTCACCGACACCCTCTCTGGGGCAGCCGGCACACACCGACCGGGCTTGGCCAAGCTGCTGGCCTACGCCCGCGATGGCGACACCGTGATCGTCGCCGCTATCGACCGCCTCGGGCGATCCGTCGCGGAGGTCACTCGCACCATCACCGATCTCGGGGACCGGAAAATTCTGTTGCGCGCCTTACGCGAAGGCATCGACACCGCCACCCCAACGGGGCGCGCCGTCGCAGCGATCATGGCCACGCTGGCCGAACTTGAGCTGGAACTCGGCCGCGAACGCCGGGCAGCCGCCCGGGCTGCTCGGCGGGCACGCCAACTACCGGTGACCAAACCGCACAAGCTCAGCGCGGCGCGGCAAGACCAGCTGCGCCGACTAGCCGCCACCGGTGAACCCGTCACAGAACTCGCCGCAGCCTTCGGAATCGGCAGGGCCACCGCCTACCGCTATCTGGCAGCATCGGAATAGATCAGTAAATCCGTATATCCGTAGTTACGGAGTAGCTAACTTGAATGCTGGGCCGAGCGCGCGGCGTCCGTGCTCATCTGCTGATGTACGGATATGCTGATACCCGTACATCAGTAACTACGGAATCGAGACCCTCTTATGTCGCCGGTCCTGACCATCGTGGTGGCCAATCTCAAAGGCGGGTCAACCAAGACCACAACCGCTGCCTTCGTGTTGCACGCACTCGCAGAAGCCGGGTTATCGGTGATTGGTGTGGATGCTGACGGCGAGAATGAATCCCTGCTTGCGTGGTCAGAAGCCGGGGAGTGGTCGGTCCCGGTCATCGGCATGCCGGTCTCTGATCTACATCGGAAGCTGCCGGGCGTGACGGGAGACCGCTATGACGCCGTCGTGATTGATACGCCACCCATGAAGGAACGCCGGGGAGTGGTCGCGTCGGCCATCAGGATTGCCACGCACGTGCTGGTGCCGATGGCGCCCACGGGAATGGAATACGCGCGAGTGCCCGCGATCCGCGACTTGGTTGACGAAGCCGCGGCCCTGGCCGCGGGCGAGCCACCCCAATTGGCCGTAGTTCTAACCCGCACCGTCCCGAACGCGGCCAGCACGGACGTATACCGGCAGATGCTCGCAGACGACGGCGTACGTGTCCTCGGACCAACCGTGGGCCGGCTCGAACGCTACGCCCAGGCGTTTGGGCTGCCGATCACGCACGCGGCTGCTACCGCTTACGGCGACATTGCGGCAGAACTGCTCGGCGTTGCCGCCCAGTAAATACGGCCAGTAAATACGGACATACGGACATACGGACATGCGTAGATGTATTTCGAACAGGGAGAACACCAGGTGAGCACCGCTGCCGACAAGATCAAAGCCAACGCTGAACGGCTTCGCGCGAAAGCGCCGGCGGCCTCGTCCACCGATGACACCGCCGCACCCCGCGCGACAGCCCCTATCGCCCCGCCAGCCACCGTCCGTCAAAAGCACGTGCGGCGCACCGTCGACCTATCCCCAGCAGCACACCGCGCCCTCGACGCCTGGCAAAGCCAGGCCGCCGAACGCCTGGGACTAGCGCGCGTGACCGGGCAGGCTGTCTTGGCTGCACTCGTCGATCGGCTTCTGGCCGACGAAGCTCTAGCCGACCAGGTCACCGACGCGATTGCCGCATCCGCCCGTTAGGTCTGTGCCGGGTCGTTCCTTCCTCGGCCGCAATTGTGGCGAACGTGGTGGTGGTGGCTGTCAAGGCCCTACGGCCGCTACGCGGTCGACCACGGTCGAGCCTTGACAGCCACCACCACCACGCACAAAGACGGCCGGTACGAGGAAGGGCATGTCATGAAGGAAACCGAGACCTAAAATGTCAGAACGGAGACGTACCGTGGGAACCATGAACGCAGCTGACAAAACCCGCTGGTTGGAGCGGTACAGCGACTACTACGACACTGACGACGAGCGCGAAGCCGGCTACCTCGACTACGTCCGCAACCGCTCAGAGCTCAACGCCGTGTTCGACCTTCCCGCTCAGGGCTAAACGCCCTGCGGCGCGGGACACCAATGCCTGGTGGCGATGCTGATCAGCGGGTAGGCTGAAGGGGCCTCGGCGAAGAGTCGGGGAAGTGAAGCCGGGAGCCAGCACGTTTTGCTTGGTCGCCCGGCTTTCGCGTTCCTCCTGGTCAGAGCAGTGTGTGGACTGTGACCAGCGGACTCACCGCCTCGCGAGCTGCACCTCCAACACCGTATGCCCAGGCCACAAGATCGGCCGCCCACAGCAGTTCGTGCGCGGTCGGTTTGTCGAGCATGACCCGGACGCGGTCGCTGGCCCCTTTGGCCGCTAGCGCTCCTATTAGAGCGTCGCGATCCTGCTTGTCCTGCGAGCATGACTCGACCAAGATACGCGTGGCTGCGTTATCGGCGGCGTAAGTGGCCAAGGCGTGTAGGCATTCGGTGCGGACTTCGCGCTGCGTGCGGCTCGTACCGCGCAGGTGGCCGGTGAAGATGTGCGCTTGGCTGATCGGGCGAGCGGCCATGAACCTGCTGATGATCTGGCCGCGATTGCGGGTCTCCGCCTTCATATGCAGGCGGTCGCGGTTCTTCGGTTTCAGCTCGCGCATCATCTTGCGGGCCGCGGTGATGTCTCCAACCGGGACGACCGCCGCGCACAGCAGATAGTCAGTCCGACAGGATTCATCGACGAACAGCTCAATCCCATTCATGCGGCCAGCCATCTCTGGTCGTCCTTTCCTCCGCGCGGGCCAACATCACCAGCCGCCTATCCCTTTATGGGAGAACACGCAACGGTTTACAGGGCCGGGGTGCAGAGGCCGCCCTGCGGCGCGTCTTCTCTATCGGGAGTACCGGCCTGCGGCCCTGTTTCCGTCACTAGTGGCACTAGAGATTTC
The DNA here is from genome assembly GCA_020438785.1 of Mycobacterium sp. Taxonomy (GTDB): domain Bacteria; phylum Actinomycetota; class Actinomycetes; order Mycobacteriales; family Mycobacteriaceae; genus Mycobacterium. The sequence goes on from JAGQTW010000280.1 coordinate 3,101, forward strand.
AGTCGAAGTAACTGTCGTCTGGCGTCTGCATCTGGGCGGGCAGGAGGTGGAGGGCTTGGCGCAGCACAAATTCGCGATTGTCTTTGGTCCGCGCACACATCTCGTCGAAATCGTCGTCGCCAGATGTTCTACAGGTGATGATTCCGTCGCCGAGGAGATCGTCATATTCGTCAAGCACCCAATCAACGAGGGAGCCGGCGTGGTCACTGAGGTACTGGTTGCGTTGGTCGTGGGTCCAGCCGGCAGGGAAGCGCACCATGCGGGCATAGGCGGCGTAGATCGACGCCTCAAGGTCGAGGAGCGTCATCGCAGCAGCAGTCACAGTCCCCGCCCTTCGGTGCCGATGGTCGGCCACTGAATCTCCACCCGCGGTGCTGAAGGTGCGGGCCAGCGTCCGGTGACGACCCACTCCACGGCGCAGGGAGAGGCGACACGGAGCAGGGAGGCCCGCAGCGCGGCGCAGAGGCGCGAATCCTCGTCCATTGGCCCTCTTTCTTCGGGTACGCGCATGCGCGGCTCTCCTTAACATCCTCGCTCCGGCCGGCGGAAGAGAGAGTGGGGGCCGCTGCGGCGTGTCGTCGTTTCAGATACGCGCCGCAGCGGCAGACTCGGGCACATGGCACAGCCGAACAAAGGTGACCGGGTAGTCACAGTGACCCGCTTGGCGCGGCCGGTGTGGTCTGACGTCCACACGGCCGCCGCCGAACGTGGAATGAGCATCAGCCAATACATCGCCGACGTGCTGGCCGCTCACGTCGGACGCGCCGACCTCGTTCGCGACCTTGGCGATAGGGAGGTTCTGCCGCTGGCGATGTAGCACCGCGGCCCGGTCGTTGTGCGGTCGGGCAGATGTGGACAAATCCATAGCGGTGTGGACGAACCCGTGACATGACGAAGGCCCCGCTTCAGCGGGGCCTCGTCTGAAGGGTTTGAACCGAGTTACCAGCTCGGTTCCGGGTCCGCACCCGTTGCCCCTTGAAAGGGACGTGTCTTGCTGGACTCGTCTCACGGTAGCGCACACCTGTCTGCAGTTCTAGACGAGACGCACCGTGATCTATCAAATAGTGATCTTCGCCCGGTCGGCTACCGCGGGTGTGGCCCAATGTTGCGCCGCCGTGGGGTGGCCCGCACCCGACCGTGGGCGGTCCGGATCGCCCAGGCGGCCTGTGAGCGGGGGAGCGGCATCGCCGCCGGCGGTTATGCCCCGGCGAAGAAATCGCCGGCGATTGTTTTGGAGCTCGAGGCCGGGGTGTGGGCCGGTGTCGGGTGTTGGGCTGGGCGTGGCGAGCGGTGGACGCGGTTCACGGTGCCGATCGCCTACGACTTGCGCTACAACACCGCGGTGCGCCCAGCGCTCGGGGCCAATCAGGTCAGCCGTGCGGCAGTGTTGGCGGTGGCCGGCGCGCGGGCCGGCTACGCCGAGCACGCCACCGGCCGCCACTGCCGGCCCACCAACGAGCGTCTGGCCGCCGACACCGGGCTCTCGGTGCGCACCGTCCAGCGCGCGGATGCCGCGCTGCGGTTGTTGGGGGTTGCGACCGAGGTGCTGCGCGGCAGACAGCGCACCCGCGTCGAGCGGCTCGCGTCGTGGCGGGTGGGCGACCGGGGACGCGGCTGGGCCTCGGTGTGGGCGCTGCACGACGACGCCGCGTTAGCCCGCGCGATCACAGCGCTGTCACCCCATCCCGAAGGGTCTCTTTCTAAGAACTCACTCTCTTGTTCTTCTCCACTCACTACCAGCCGCCGCCCTACGGGCGCCGGTCGTCGCGGCGCTAAGCGCCGCGCAAGCCCTGACAGCGGGGGGACCGGGTTGGCGGCAGCGTGGCGGCGCGATCCGCACGCTCCGCCGTGGGCCAGGCGGCACAGCGTGCATGCGTGGGCCGGCGTGCTGGCCGCCCCGGCGGCGCATGGCTGGGTACCGCAAGACCTTGACGCGTTGATCGCCGACTGGGCCGGCGTGCACGGCTGGG
>JAGQTW010000281.1 GCA_020438785.1 Mycobacterium sp.
GTCACGCCATCGGGGTCGCGTGACGAAGAGTCACGCCATCCGGGGCGCGTGACGGGCAAGCCGTCGGCGCGACTCAGCCCATACCGCCGCCGGGGCAACCCCGGAGATAGACTGGCGCCGTGGTGCTCTTCTACGAGATCCTGCTGGTGGCCACGGTCGTCGTCATCACCTGGTTCGCGCTGTACGCGCTCTACCGCCTGATCACCGACGAGTCGTGACCGATGACATCGCGGGCAGCGGCGACCGCGCCGTAGCCGCCGCAATCGAACGGGCCAAGGAGACGGCGGGGCGCAACATCCCCGTCTTCGAGGACCTGCCGGTTCCTCCGGACACCGCGAACCTGCGACTGGGCGCAAACCTGCACGACGCCTTGCTGGCCCTGCTACCGCTGGTCGGGGTGTGGCGCGGCGAGGGCGAGGGCCGCGGACCGCACGGCGACTACCGGTTCGGCCAGCAGATCATCGTCTCGCACGACGGCGGTGACTACCTGAACTGGGAGGCCCGCTCCTGGCGACTCGACGAGGGCGGTGAGTACGAGTCGCCCGGCCTGCGCGAGACCGGCTTCTGGCGGTTCGTCGACGACCCCAACGACGCCGGCGAGTCCCAGGCCATCGAACTGCTGCTGGCGCACTCCGCCGGCTACATCGAGCTCTTCTACGGCCAGCCGCTGACCCAGTCCTCCTGGGAACTGGTTACCGATGCGCTGGCCCGCAGCAAGTCCGGAATGCTCGTCGGCGGCGCCAAGCGGTTGTACGGGATCGTCGATGGCGGCGATCTGGCCTACGTCGAAGAACGGGTCGACGCCGACGGCGGCCTGGTCCCGCACCTGTCCGCCCGGCTGTCACGGCACGTGGGCTGAATGCGCGCACTCATCCTCGGGACGGCCGCTGCGGCCGTACTGCTCGCGGGCTGCACGTCGAGCCCCACGCCGTCGGGACCGCCCACCACCATCAGCCCCGCACCCACCGCCGCGACCATCACCCCGGCCGAACACGGGTCGCTGGCGACATGCCTGCGCGAACACGGGGTGTCCGAGACCGGGGGTTCGGTTGTCCTCGGGCCGCCGGCCGGCGTCGACCCGGCCACCTGGGACAAGGCGATGAAAGCCTGCTCCACCCTCGCGCCGGGCCCCGGGCCGGGCAACTAGGCCGCGTTCTCGCCGCATCCTCCGATCGGAGGATGACACATCATCAACAAGATCCTCGATCTGCTCGATTTCGCGCGGCCGCCCATTCCGGCAACGTGGATGTCAGCAAGCCGGAGACACCGGCGACTGGCTGAAAGAGAAGAACATGAAGCGTTTCGCGGTTTCCACCATCCTGGCCGGCGGACTTTTCGCGGGGCTGCTGGGAACAGCCGGCGCCGCGCACGCCGACCTCAGCGACATCCTGTGGAACCAGCAGCATCAGCAGCACGTCTACGTCCCACACGTCGACACCACCGTCCGGCACAGCCGCTGATACGCGCTCCACTCTGCATCGGCCCGCCGCCACCACGCTAGATCCGGAAATGGGTCGGCCCCCGAGCTTTTGGATCCTGGTTGGACGGACCGGGAGCTCGGGGGCCGGGTAGCTGCCTGGAATTCGCCAGCGCGCCGAGGCGCAAGTGATTCCGGCACCTGGTGCTGCTAGCGGGCAGCCACCTCACATGTCCAAGAAGCTATCAATTTTCCGGACCACCTCCTTCCCTGTGTACGGCTGAAGGTACCCGCGTCGGCACGCACCTGCCAACCGTTTTTCGCGATCAGCGATCGCTGAGGATCGCGGTGTCGACCAGTTCGGCCATCTCGGTAGCCAGGTCGGGCGGCATCAGCAGGCGCCCGTCGATGGTGTGCACCCGGGCCGCCAGTGTAATGCTCGACACCAGCCAAACACCCTGGGCGGCAAACAGATCCGCAGGCCGCAGCGCGCGGTAGTCGCAGTCGTAGCCCTTGTCGCGCGCGACGTCGAACAGCGCCTGCTGGGTGGTGCCGCGCAGGATCGGGTACCACGGCGGGGGCGTCAGCAGACACACCCGGCCGCCGTCGCCCTCGGTGGCGATCACCACCGTCGAACGCGGACCCTCGAGGATGTGCCCGTCGGAACTGACGAAGATGACGTCACCCGCACCCTTGCCGGCGGCGTGCCGCAACGCGGCCATGTTCACGGCGTAGGACAGCGTCTTGGCCCCGGCCAACAGCCAGGGCATGGCGTCGACGCCGGACGCCGGCAGGCCACGCTCGAGCAGCAGGGCGGCCACCCCGTCGCGGCGGGCCGCGAGCACCCGTTCCGGAAGGGGGTTGACCGTCAGGTAGGCCGTCGGTTCGGAGCCGCTCTCCCGGCCGCGGCTGTAGACCAGGCGCAGCGCGCCGTCCTGGTCGGTCGCCACCGTCCAGCGCTGGACGGCGGTCTCGATGGCCCGCCGCCACGCCTCGAGGTCGGGCGCGGGCAGGTTCATCATCTCGGCCGACTGGGCGAGTCGGCGCAGATGCGACCCCACCAGACAGGCGGCGCCGGCGCGCACCAGCAGCGTCTCGAATACGCCGTCGCCGCGAACCGCCGCGAGGTCGTCGGCGAACAGCAGCGGCTTCCCCGGATCATGAACCTCGCCGTCGAGCGTGACGACCACCGATGACTGCCGGGACATGAACTCACAGCGTACTGGCGCTCCGTAGAGTTGAGGTTGTGTCAGCCGTCCCCGCCCCCGGTAGTTCACCCGACGCCGGCGCCGTCTGGCACTACGGCGATCCCCTCGGGGAGCAGCGCGCGGCCGAGCACGATGCCGCGGTGGTCGACCGCTCGCACCGCTTCGTCATCGCGGTCACCGGGACCGAGCGGCTCAGCTGGCTGCACTCGCTGTCCACCCAGCACGTCGCCGTGCAGCCCGACGGCACCTGTACCCAGAATCTGAGCCTGGACGGTCAGGGTCGGGTGGAGGACCACTGGATCCAGACCGAGTTGGACGGTGTCACGTACCTCGACACCGAGCCCTGGCGCGGAGAACCGCTGCTGGCGTACCTGCGCAAGATGGTTTTCTGGGCCGACGTTCGGCTCGACGAGGCCGACTTGGCGGTGTTGTCGCTGCTCGGCCCCGCGGTTGGCCGTCCGGAGGTGTTGGCGGCCCTGGGCATGGACGGGCTGCCCGCGGACGCGACAGCGGTCGCGCTAACGGGGGGCGGGTTCGCCCGGCGGCTGCCGTCGGCGCAGCCCGGCCGAATCGAGCTTGACCTGCTGGTTCCGCGCGCCGACGTCGACGACTGGCTGGCTCGGCTGACCGCCGCCGGGGTGCGTCGCGCGGGCGTCTGGGCCTACGAGGCGCACCGGGTGGCGGCACTGCGACCCCGGCTCGGGGCGGATACCGACGACCGGACGATCCCCCACGAGGTCGGCTGGATCGGCCCCGCGGTGCATCTGGACAAGGGCTGCTACCGCGGCCAGGAGACCGTGGCGCGCGTCCACAACCTGGGCAAACCGCCCCGGATGCTGGTGCTGCTACATCTCGACGGGTCCGGGGAGCGGCCGGTCACCGGTGATCCGGTGCTGGCCGGCGGCCGGACGGTCGGCCGGGTGGGGACGGTCGTCGAGCACGTCGACTTCGGCCCGATCGCGTTGGCCCTGGTCAAGCGTGGGATTCCCGCCGATACAGCGCTGCTGACCGGCGGAGAGCACCAGGTCGCGGCCGAGATCGACCCCGATTCGCTGCCACCGGCCGAGGTCACGGGCGCGGGCCGGCTGGCCGTGGAGCGACTGCGGGGCGGCGGCACACGATGATGTTCACCTTCAGCGCACCGGGCCTGCCAGCGGATCGCGGTGGGGCGCGGTAAAGTGATGCCAGGACAATAACCAACACACAGATCGGAGCCGCCTGAACTTCGGGCCGCTCCGTTATTGCGCGAGGGGGTTCCCCCATGGGCCGCGGCCGGGCGAAGGCAAAGCAGACCAAGGTTGCTCGAGAGCTGAAGTACAGCTCTCCGCAGATTGATGTCGATCGGCTCCGCAAGGAGCTGGCCGGTTCGGGCGGGGGGGAAGCCGACTCAGTGGACAACGGGTTCGCCGAGGAATCCTGGGCCGACGAGGACGAATGGCGGCGCTGAGCCGCTCCCCTTACTTCTCCTAGAACCGTGGGTGCTGGCCCACGAGCTCGGCACGCGGGCCGTTCTTCCCCTTGGCCACCGTGCCAAGTGTCCAGCAGCTGAGGTGCCGCGCGGTCAGGATCGCCAGCGCCCGGTCGGTGTCCTCCGGCGCCACCACGGCCACCATGCCGACCCCCATGTTGAAGGTCTTCTCCATCTCGGCGCGCTCGATGCGGCCGCGCTGGGCGATCATCGTGAAAACCGGTGCGGGAGTCCAGGTTCCGCGGTCAAGCTCGGCAACCAGGCCGCGCGGGACGACCCGTTCGAGGTTGCCCGCCAAACCGCCGCCGGTGACGTGGCAGAAGGTGCGGACCTGGGTTTCGGCGGCCAGCGCCAGGCAGTCCTTGGCGTAGATGCGGGTGGGCTCGAGCAGTTCCTCGCCGAGGGTGCGGCCGAACTCCTCTACGTGTCCGCTCAGGCTCATCCGGTCGATCTCAAGCAGCACCTTGCGCGCCAGTGAGTAGCCGTTGGAGTGCAGACCCGAGGACCCCATCGCGATGATCACGTCACCGGGCCGGACCCGGTCGGGTCCGAGCACGTCGTCGGCCTCGACGACGCCGACACCGGTGGCCGAGATGTCGTAGTGGTCGGGTTCCATCAGCCCGGGATGTTCCGCGGTCTCCCCGCCCAGCAGGGCACAGCCGGCGATCACACAGCCGTCGGCGATTCCGCCGACGATCGCGCTGACCCGCTCGGGCACGGTGCGCCCAACGGCGATGTAGTCCTGCAAGAACAGCGGCTCGGCGCCGCATACCACCAGGTCGTCGACGACCATCGCGACCAGGTCGAGCCCGACCGTGTCGTGCTTGTCCATCGCCTGCGCGACGGCCAGCTTGGTGCCCACCCCGTCGGTGGAGGCCGCCAGCACCGGCTCGCGATAGCCCCCACGCAGGGCGAACAGGCCCGCGAAGCCGCCGAGACCACCGCGCACCTCGGCCCGGGTGGCCCGCTTGGCCAGCGGCTTGAACAGCTCGACGGCGCGGTCACCGGCCTCGATATCCACCCCGGCCGATGCGTAGGAGATGCCGCTGTCTTCTTTTCCGCGACGCGTCATGGTTGGTTCGCCCGCTGCGACTCGCTCATCGGGGCTAAGGCTACCGGTCGCCGTCGGTCGCCGGTACGTGCCCGCGACTGTGGATCAGCCGACGTTCCGCAGCAGCCACTGGTTCAGCGGCACCCCGGCCCGCAACGTGGTGACCACCCGGTCCTTGGCCTTGCGGGTGCCCAGCCACGCCCCGACCGGCCAGGTCTTCATCATCGCTATGCCCTTGTACCGAAGCAGCTCGATCCGGGGGTGGTCCTTCGGGTAGCCCTTGGGGGCGGTCTTGAGCACCTCGTGGGCCATCGTGTCGTAACCCTCCTTGCGCAGGGCGGCCACGATCTTCACCAGCTCGACGCCGGACTTCTCGTTGTCGACGGCCTCGCGGTAGCGCGCCAGCGCCTTCGGGTCGGGCATGTAGAGCCCACCGCCCACCGACAGGCCGTCGGCGGAGAACGAGATGTATCCCGAGCCGATCGTCGCCGCGCAGTTGGTCTTGTAGGGCGTCTTGTCGGCGCTGAACCGGACGTCGCGGTAGGGCCGGAAGATCTTGCCGGCGCCGAACTCGTCGGCCAGCTCGGCCAGCAACTCCTCCATCGGCGCCTTCACGTGCCGGTCGTAGACCGCCCTGTGGTCCTGCCAGTAGACCTTGGAGTTGTCGGCCTCCAGGCCCTCGTAGAATTCGATCGCCTCGATCGGCCAGCCCGCAAACGCCATGGGGCCATTGTGGATCCTCTCAGCGGGCGTCGTGGGTGATCCGGCCGTCCATCATCGTCAGCACGACCGGCACGGCGTGGATCTCGTGCGGGGCGACGCGGAACAGGTCGGCGCCGAGGACGGTCAGGTCGGCGGCCTTGCCGGTGGTCAGCGTGCCGGTGCGGTGGTCCAACCGCAGCTGGTAGGCGCCGTTGGCGGTGTAGCCGCGCAGCGCGTCGTGCAGCCCGATGCGCTGGCGGGCCACCAGCGGGAGGTCGTCGGGATGCCCCGGGCGCTGCCGGGTGAGCAGCGCCTCGATCTGGATCAGTGGCGGGATCTCCGGTATGTCGACGCCGGGGATGTCGCTGCCGTAGGTGACGGTCGCGCCGGAGCGGACCAGGTCGCCGTACGGGAACAGCCGTTCCTCCACCCGCTCGGCGCCGAGCATCGCGGTGTAGATGCCCCGGTACTGGCCGTTGTAGTCGGTCCCCCACAGCGGGGTGCAGTTGGCGATGAGGCCGAGCTGCGCGTACCGGTCGACATCGGCCGGGTCCACCATCGAGTTGTGCGCCAGCACATGCCGACGGCCCGCACTACCGGGCGCCTGCCGCGCGGCGGTGTAGGCGTCCAGCACCACCCGCGCCGAACCGTCGCCGTCGATGTGGATGTGCATGTCGAAACCGGCGGCCTGTACCGCCTCGATCTGGGCGGTGATCGCCTCCGGCGGAAAGGTCATCGTTCCGAGGTCATCGGCGGCGTGGCCGCAGCACGGCGACAGCAGCGCCGCCCCGCCGCTCATGAACGTCCCGTCCGCCCACAACTTGCAGGTGCCGATCTGCACATGTTCCGAGCGCAGCTCGCGATGCCAGCGGGTCAGACCCTCGGCGATGGTTTGCGGGTCGTCGGTCGGGGTGCGGGTCCAGTAGGAGCCGGCCACCCGCACCGGAAGGCCGCCCGCCTCGTCCTGGTCGATGAGGTCGGCGAACACCCAGCGCGAGTCGTCGCTCGTCGCGCCGACGATCGTGCCCGCCTCGAAGTAGGCCGTCATCCCCCACGAGGCCGCCGGCTGCAGGGTGAGTTGCTGTGCGGCACGGACATTCGCAACCGAGAACAGGTCCTGGGCGACCAGGATCGGGATCGTCGCGGCGGCCTCCACCGCGTGGCCGGTGGGAGTGCCGTCGGGGTCGCGCACCCAGTACTGCGAACCGGGGTCGGGATCGGGGGTTTCGGGCCCGATGCCGGCGCCGCGCATGGCCGCGGTGTTGAACCACGAGTCGTGCGCGTCGGCGGAGAAGAGGTACATCGGCCGATCGCCGGTGATCTCGTCGAGCCACTCCCGGCGCGGGGATCGCTCCTCGAAGGAGTCCGGCATCCAGGCGTGGCCGCGCAGTGGCGCGTCCGGGGG
>JAGQTW010000282.1 GCA_020438785.1 Mycobacterium sp.
CAGACCCCGGACACCCTGCGGATGCAGCCGTGGGACCGCGACCACATCCACCGACTGTTCGACGACCTGGAGTTCCGCGTGCTGCGGGACCGGTTGTTCGACACGCTCGCGTCGGCCGACCCCGAGGTGGATCAGGGCTTCGACGTCCGGGGCGGGGCGCTGGAAGCCGGTGAGCTGGCCTCCTGGCTGGCCGGGCACGGCCCCGGTGAACGGTTCGGGCTGGCTGTCGTCGGCACCCACCTGGCATTCGACGCGGACGCGACTGCGCTGGCGATCGCCGCCGCCGACGGTGACGGGCGCTACCTCGACACCGCCACCCTGATCCCGGCGGACGAAGCAGCGCTGGCCGCATGGCTGGCCGATCCCGAACGGCCCAAGGCGCTGCACGAGGCCAAGCTGGCGATGCACGACCTCGAGGGCCGCGGCTGGACGTTGCGCGGCGTCACCTCCGACACCGCGCTGGCCGCCTACCTGGTGCGCCCGGGTCAACGCAGCTTCGCCCTCGACGATCTGTCGCTGCGCTATCTGCGTCGCGAACTGCGTGCGGATACCCCAGAGCAGCAACAACTTTCACTGCTCGATGACGACGAAGGCGTCGACGACCAGGCGGTGCAGACGCTGATCCTGCGGGCCAGCGCAGTGGTGGACCTGGCCGCCGCCCTCGACGAGGAACTCGCGCGCATCGACTCCTCGGCGCTGCTGACCAACATGGAGCTGCCGGTGCAGCGCGCGCTGGCCAAGATGGAGACGGCCGGCATAGCGGTCGACCTGGCCCGGCTCACCGAGTTGCAGAGCGAGTTCGCCGACCAGATCCGCGACGCCGCCGAGGCCGCCTACGCCGTGATCGGCAAGCAGATCAACCTCGGGTCGCCCAAGCAGCTACAGGTGGTGCTGTTCGACGAGTTGGAGATGCCGAAGACCAAGCGCACCAAGACCGGCTACACCACCGACGCCGACGCCCTTCAATCCCTGTTCGACAAGACCCGTCATCCGTTCCTGCAACACCTGCTGGCCCACCGGGACGCCACCCGGCTGAAGGTCACCGTCGACGGGCTGCTGGCGGCGGTCGGTTCGGATGGGCGGATCCACACCACCTTCAACCAGACGATCGCGGCCACCGGCCGGCTGTCCTCCACCGAGCCGAACCTGCAGAACATCCCGATCCGCACCGACGCGGGCCGGCGCATCCGGGACGCGTTCGTGGTCGGTTCCGATAACGGGACCGAGTTCGCCGAACTGATGACCGCCGACTACAGCCAGATCGAGATGCGGATCATGGCGCACCTGTCCAAGGACGACGGGCTCATCGAGGCGTTCCGCACCGGCGAGGACCTGCATTCGTTCGTGGCCTCACGGGCGTTCGGGGTCCCCATCGACGAGGTCACCGCGGAACTGCGGCGACGGGTCAAGGCGATGTCGTACGGCCTGGCCTACGGGTTGAGCGCCTACGGCCTGGCCGCACAGCTGAAGATCTCCACCGAAGAGGCCAAGGTCCAGATGGAACAGTACTTCTCCCGGTTCGGCGGCGTGCGCGACTACCTGGAGGGCGTGGTCGACCAGGCCCGCAAGGACGGCTACACCTCGACGGTGCTGGGCCGCCGCCGCTACCTACCCGAACTCGACAGCAGCAACCGGCAGGTCCGCGAGGCCGCCGAGCGGGCGGCGCTCAACGCGCCGATCCAGGGCAGCGCGGCGGACATCATCAAGGTCGCGATGATCAACGTCGACACCGCACTGCAGGAGGCGGGACTGGCGTCGCGGATGCTGCTGCAGGTGCACGACGAGCTTTTGTTCGAGGTGGCGCCGGGTGAGCGTGACGCGCTCGAGGCGGTGGTGCGCGAGCAGATGGGTAACGCCTACCCGCTCGATGTGCCGCTCGAGGTCAGTGTTGGGTTCGGCCGCAGCTGGGACACCGCGGCGCACTGACGATCTCCCCGTGCGGAAGGGGTGACATGCAGGTCACGGGGGCCGGTTGGCAGTCGCCAGTGGAACGTGATTGCCGCAAGCCGCAACAACGTCGCCACCATCGATCCGACGGCCACTCCCCATGACTGTGAGCCGATCGAGTCGATAACGACATAGACGATGGCGCCCAGCATCGCGGGTGCCGCGTACATGTCGTCAGGCCCCATCACCATGGGAACTTCGCGCGCAACGATGTCGCGCATTATGGTGCCGGCGATCGCCGACACCATTCCCAGCAGCGCGGCCGCGAAGTAGCTCGCACCGTGATCCACGGATATCGCCGCGCCGGTGGTCGCGAAAAACCCCATCCCGATGGCGTCGAGAACGAGAACCAGTTGACTGAGCCTGATCACCAGCCTGGCGAACACCGTGGTCATCAACGCGGCCACGAAGCACACCGTGATGGGTGCCCAGTGCTGCAGCGAGGCCGGCGGGAACACGCCCAGCAGGATGTCGCGCAACAGGTTTCCACCGATACCGGTCAGTACGGCGAGAACGGCGATGCCGAACAGGTCGAAGCCCCTACGAACGCCGACCACCGCACCGGAGGCAGCGAGGACTGCGATCGCCGCGTACTCCAGGATGTGCTGGATCATGTCCGCGAAGGTACGAGCCGAATCTAGGAACCGGCTGAAAAGCTTCCCGGGTCGGCCCTGCTAGACGCGGGGCGGTAGTGGCGGCCGGTAGCCGGCCAGCCACTGCAGCGAGGGGAACGCGGCCGCGCGCGCCGCGTGCACGCCGTAGGCCTCCTCGGTCTGCAGCGCGAACACCCGCTCGTCGCCGAAACCGCGGTCGATGCGGTCGCGCACGAAGGCCAACTCGATCACCTGGGCCGCGAACTTCTGGACCGCGACGCCGGCGGCCCGCCCGCCGGACTGACGCACGGCGGCCACCGCCTGCTTGCGGGTGCCGATCGAGCCCAGCCAGCCGGCCTCCTGGGGAGTGACCAGACCGGCGGCGACCATCCCGGGCAGTTTCTCGGCGACGATGCGTTGTTCGCGCCGCCTGCTGCCCACCGCCAGGGCGATGGCCAGGCCGAAGATCGGCATCATCCATGCGACATACACCCCAAAGTAGGCCTGCACGCCGACCAGCGCCGAACCGTTCCACAAACCGTGCATGACCACCGCCGCGAGGTAGCCGAGCACGACGTAGCCCACCTTGGCGAGGGTGTTGCGCTGCTGGAGGGCGAAATACACCCCGACACCGGTGAACGTGGTGAACAGCGGATGGGCGAACGGGCCCATGATCAGCCGCATTGCGGCAGTGACCAGTGAGCTGGCCAGCGTCTCGCCGTCGGCGATGTAGAAGATGTCCTCCAGCCACGCGAAGCCCACCGCCACCACACCCGCGTACACCAGGCAGTCGGTGAGCGAGTTCAGCTCGTTGCGACGCCGACCGGTCATCATGATCAGCAGAAACATGCCCTTGGCCGCCTCCTCGACCACCGGTGCGACAACTGCGACCGTGACGAAGCTGGTCGCCGTCTGCCCGGGGTTGATCGCGGACTCGATGTAGGCCTCCAGGAGCACCGAGACGACGATGGCGATCGAGGCTCCCCACAGGAACGCCAGCACCAGCAGTCGCGGCGGCTCGGGCTCCCAGCGGTCCAGCCACAGGTAGCACAGCAGCACCAGGCTCATCGCGATCGTGGACAGCACGAAGCCGAGGGCCGTTCCGGCCGGATTCACCGCCGTGAGCAGGATCAAGATCAAACCGGCCAGCGTGCCGAGGGCGATGATCACGGCCAGCGGAGCGCCGACTTTTCGGATCGGTCGGGGCAGCGGCGGCATGACGGCGTAGGTCACCAGAGGAGGGTAATCGGCCGGCGCCGCCCGAGGCGCCCGACGCGTCGCTCACCGGACGGCGCGGACCCGGGTTTGTCCAGCTTGTGCCTAGTCGAGTAGGCTTCGGAGGTACCTGTGCGCATTCTGCGGGTACGTCAGCAAGAACATCACCAAAGAACACTGTCCCTACGACCGACCCTGTCCGGAGCAACCCAACAACATGCCAAGTCCCACCGTCACCTCGCCGCAAGTAGCCGTCAACGACATCGGCTCGGCCGAGGATTTTCTCGCCGCCATCGACAAAACCATCAAATACTTCAACGATGGCGACATCGTCGAGGGGACGATCGTCAAGGTCGACCGGGACGAGGTCCTGCTCGACATCGGCTACAAGACCGAAGGTGTCATCCCTTCCCGCGAGCTGTCCATCAAGCATGACGTCGACCCCAACGAGGTTGTGTCCGTCGGCGATGAGGTGGAAGCCCTCGTCCTCACCAAGGAGGACAAGGAAGGCCGCCTGA
>JAGQTW010000283.1:0-478 GCA_020438785.1 Mycobacterium sp.
GTGGTGGTGTCGCGGGTCCAGTCACCGGGGCCGACCGCGGCCACCCGGTCCCCCTCGAGGGCGGGGCGCCCGCCGAGGTCGGCGTCGAACAGGATCTCGAGGTTGGCGCGCAGGGCCGCCAGTTCCGCGCGCAGCGCCGCCACCTCATCGGCGGCCTGCTCCCGTAGTTCCGTGGCGAGCTCGCGGCGCAGATGCGACTCCACCGACAGCTCGTACTCCCGGCGCGCGGAGATCTCGCGGTCGAGCTGAAGGTCGTAGACGAGTTTCAGATCGCGGGCCCGGGCCTGATCGGCGTCACTCTGCCTGCGGTAGATCACCGACACGAACGCACCCACGACGGCTGCCCAGAGCGACAGGATGACCGCGAGCTTCAGCAGCTCGACGCGGTTGGTGAACACCAATGCGGAGCTGGCGCCGATGGCCAGGACCAGCAGCACTGTCAACAGCAGCCAACCCGGCCTGCGGCCGCCGCGCCGGT
>JAGQTW010000283.1:490-4469 GCA_020438785.1 Mycobacterium sp.
GAACGGTCATGGGGGTGACTGTACCTGCGGGATGTCTGTGCACGCGGCGTCAAGCTGCGGCGATTCGCCTGCCGCTCTACTCCGGCGCGGGCTCGCCGTTCTCGGTCGGCTCACCGGGCGACCGGCAGCAGTGCTGAAGCCACAGCGCGGCCACCACCAGCGCGAAGGCGCTGATCGCGGCGACCACCGCGCCGGGGGTGTCCGCGCCGGCCACCCGCAACTCCGAGCGCCGCGGCACCAGATACACCAGCACGCCGAGCCACCAGCCCAGCACCACCGCGCCCACCCACGCCGACGCCTTGGCGATCACCACGCTGCGGGCCACCACCAGCGGATGCAGCCGTCCACCGCCGACCCCGACCTCGCCGTCGCGGATCCGGGCCCGCACCGACACCCCCCAGGCGGCCTCGCCGAGCGCCACCAACAGCAGCGACAACCCGGTCCAGACGGTGATCGGCGGGAAGTTCCGGTAGAGGACGTGCACCAGCAGGTAGGCCAGGGCGGCTACGCCGACCACCGCGGCCGTCAGGTCACGCTTGCGGGTGGGCCCCATCAGGGCTCCCGCTCGGCGGTGCGGGCCAGGACCAGATCGGTCGGGCGCACCGCGCTGCGTTCACCGGCGTCGAGGTCGGCCAGCAGCCGGCGGACCGGGCTGGGTCCGTCGGGCCGGGTCAGTTCGGCGTTGGGGTCGACCGCCAGCCAGGGGACCAGCACGAACGCGCGCAGGTGGGCCAGTGGGTGCGGCAACGTCAGGTCCTCGTCGTCGCAGCGCACCTCGCGGGCGCCGTCCTGGCAGCAGACCAGGTCGACGTCGAGGGTGCGGGGACCCCATCGGACCTCGCGGATCCGCTCGTTGTCCCGCTCGAGTTGCTGGGCCAGCCGCAGCCAGCCGTGCCCGTCGAGGTCGGGATCGTCGGCGATGACGACGGCATTGAGGAAAGGGCCCTGGTCGACCCCGCCCCAGGCGTCGGTCTCGTACACCGGCGACAGCGCCCGCACCGAGTTGCCGAGCCCGTCGACGGCGGCCTGCAGCCGGGCCAGCCGGTCACCGAGATTGGATCCGATGGACAGGACCACCCGCGTCACAGCGCTCCCCCGGCGGGCTGGATCTGGCCCCGGCCGCCGCGCCGGGAGCGGCGCGCGACGACGGCGACGTCGGCGAACGTCAGCGGGATGGGGGCCTGCGGCTTGTGCACGACCACCTCCACGGCATGCACCCGCTCGTCGGCCATCACGTCCTCGGCGATCTCGGCGGCCACCGTCTCGATCAGGTTGCGCGCCGGCCCGCCGACGATCGCGGCGGCCCGCTGGGCCAGCACCCCGTAGTCGTAGGTGTCGGCGAGGTCATCGCTGGCGGCCGCGGCGGCCAGGTCGATCCAGACCGTGATGTCGACGACGAAGTCCTGCCCGTCGCGGCGCTCGTGGTCGAAGACGCCGTGATTGCCGCGGACCGCGAGCCCGCGCAGCTCGATCCGGTCAGCCATCGCCGTCACCGCCGCGGTCCCAGGCCCGCACGACCTTCAGCGCGTCCACGCTGGCCCGCACGTCGTGCACCCGCACCCCCCAGGCGCCGTGCAGCGCCGACAGCGCGGAGACGGCCGCGGTGGCGGTCTCCCGCCCGTCCGGCGGGCGGATCGCGCCGTCGGTGTCGGCGAGCAGGGCGCCCAGGAAGCGCTTGCGGGAGGCGCCGACCAGAACGGGCACCCCGGTGGCGACCAACTCGGGCAGCGCGTGCAGCAGTGCCCAGTTGTGCTCGGCGGTCTTGGCGAAACCGAGCCCCGGGTCGATGATCAGGTTCGCATGCTCGACTCCGGCCGCGACCGCGGCGTCGACTCCGGCCAGCAGTTCGTCCCGGACCTCGGCCACCACGTCACGATAGACCGGCACCCGGTGCGGTTGGTCGGCCTGCACGGAGCGCCAGTGCATCAGCACCCAGGGCACACCGGCGTCGGCGACCAGGGGTGCCATCGCGGCGTCGGCGCGGCCACCGGAGACGTCGTTGACGATGCGGGCCCCGTTCTCCAGGGCCGCGCGGGCCACCGTCGCGTGCATGGTGTCGATGCTGACCGTGATCCCTTGGGCGGCAAGCTCTTTGACCACCGGCACGATCCGGGCGGCCTCGACGGCGGCGTCCAGGCGAACCGCGCCGGGCCGGGTGGACTCGCCGCCGACGTCGATGATGTCGGCGCCCTCGGCGGCCAGCGCCAAACCGTGCTCGACGGCACGGGCGGGGTCGAGATAACGGCCGCCGTCGGAGAACGAGTCATCGGTGACGTTGACGACGCCCATCACCCGCACGGGGCCGGCGGGTAGGAGCGCAACGACCCGGGGAGGGGACTCGGTCATTTGCGCAGGATGAGTTCCAGCGCCTCGGCTCGCGATGCCTTGTCGGTCTTGAACTGTCCCCGCACCGCCGACGTGGTGGTGGTCGCGCCGGGTTTGCGCACCCCGCGCATCGCCATGCACAGGTGCTCGGCCTCCATGACCACGATCACCCCGCGCGGCTTGAGCTTGCGCATCACCGCGTCGGCGACCTGGGAGGTGAGCCGTTCCTGCACCTGCGGGCGCTTGGCGTACAGGTCGACCACGCGGGCCAGCTTGGAAAGCCCGGTCACCCGGCCGTCGTCGCCGGGGATGTAGCCGACGTGGGCCACCCCGTGGAAGGACACCAGGTGGTGCTCACAGGTGGAGTACATCGGGATGTTCTTCACCAGCACCAACTCGTCGTGCTGTTCGTCGAAGGTGGTCTCCAGCACCGAATCGGGGTCGGTGTAGAGCCCGGCGAACATCTCCCGGAACGCGCGGGCCACCCGCGCCGGGGTGTCCTGCAGGCCGTGGCGGGTGGGATCCTCGCCGACCGCCAACAGCAGTTCGCGCACCGCAGCCTCGGCGCGGGCCTGGTCGAACTGCGGTGTGTCCAGCGTGATCGATTCGGGCTGCGCCATCGAAGCTCCGTTCGTCATCAGCCGTTGTCCGGCCGATTATGCCGACCGCCACCCTCACCAGGCTGGCTTTGCGGAGCAGGCGCCTGACCCGGCATCGGAGCGGGCTGATACGGCTGCTGGGGCTGGCCCCAGCCCGGCTGCGGCGGAGGCCAGTACCCCTGCTGGTGCGGCGGCGGCGGCCAGCCGGGCGCATGCCAGCCCGCCGGCGCACCGTAGTCGGGCTGACCGGGTACCGGCTGCGGCACCGGATGCGGGCCGGTCGCGCCATTGCCGTTGGCGGCCTGGCCCTGCTGCTCGCGGGCCTTCGCGGTGGCCTCGGCGATCGCGGTCTTGAAGGCCGGCTCCGGCATCGGCTTGGGCCACGGCTCGCCACGCTCGATGGCCAGCTCACCCGGGGTCTTGATGGGCGGCTTGTCGGACGGGATGCGGCCACCGAAATCGTCGAACACCGTCAGCCGGGGACGCTTCTTCACCTCGGCGAAGATGGCCTCCAGTTCCTTGCGGTGCAGCGTCTCCTTCTCCAGCAGCTCACCGGCGAGCACGTCGAGCACATCGCGGTACTCGGTGAGGATCGCCCACGCCTCGGTATGGGCGGCCTCGATGAGCTTGCGCACCTCGTCGTCGATGTCCCGGGCCACCTCGTGGCTGTAGTCCGACTGGGTGCCCATGGTCCGGCCCAGGAACGGATCACCGTGTTCGGTGCCGTACTTGACCGCGCCCAGCTTGGCGCTCATGCCGTACTCGGTGACCATCGAGCGGGCGATCTTGGTGGCCTGGTCGATATCGGACACCGCGCCGGTGGTCGGCTCCCGGAACACCAGTTCCTCGGCGGCGCGGCCGCCCATCGCGAAGACCAGCCGGGCGATCATCTCCGACCGGGTCATCAGGCCCTTGTCGTCCTCGGGCACCGAGACGGCGTGGCCGCCGGTGCGGCCGCGGGCCAGGATGGTCACCTTGTAGATGGGCTCGATGTCGGGCATCGCCCACGCCGCCAGGGTGTGCCCGCCCTCGTGGTAGGCGGTGATCTTCTTCTC
>JAGQTW010000284.1 GCA_020438785.1 Mycobacterium sp.
CCGACTGGGCCAAGCGCAAGGGCCGCGCCCGCAAGGCGGTCCGCCAGATCGCGGCCGAGCTGATCAAGCTCTACGCCGCCCGCCAGGCCACCCAGGGCTTCGCGTTCGGGCCGGACACGCCCTGGCAGCGCGAGCTGGAGGACGCGTTCGCCTATGTCGAGACACCCGACCAGATGTCCAGCATCGACGAGGTCAAGACCGACATGGAGAAGGCCGTCCCGATGGACCGGCTCATCTGCGGGGACGTCGGCTACGGCAAGACGGAGATCGCCGTGCGTGCCGCCTTCAAGGCCGTGCAGGACGGCAAGCAGGTCGCGGTGCTGGTGCCCACGACGCTCCTGGCCGACCAGCATCTGCAGACGTTCACCGAGCGGATGGCCGGCTTTCCGGTGACGGTCAAGGGGCTGTCCCGCTTCACCGATGGCCGGGAGTCGAAGGCGGTGCTCGAGGGCATGGCCGACGGGTCGGTGGACATCGTGATCGGCACCCACCGGCTGCTGCAGACCGCGGTGCGGTGGAAGGACCTGGGCCTGGTCGTGGTCGACGAGGAGCAGCGCTTCGGCGTCGAGCACAAGGAGCACATCAAGAGCCTGCGCACCCACGTCGACGTGCTGACCATGAGCGCCACCCCGATTCCGCGCACCCTGGAGATGAGCCTGGCCGGGATCCGGGAGATGTCGACGATCCTCACCCCGCCCGAGGAGCGCTACCCGGTGCTGACCTATGTCGGCCCGCACGACGACAAGCAGGTGGCGGCCGCGCTGCGCCGAGAACTGTTGCGGGACGGGCAGGCGTTCTACATCCACAACCGGGTGAGCAGCATCGATGCCGCGGCGGCTCGGGTCAAGCAGCTGGTTCCGGAGGCCCGCGTCGTGGTCGCGCACGGCCAGATGCCCGAGGAGCAGTTGGAACGCACCGTCGAGGGGTTCTGGAATCGGGAGTTCGACATCCTGGTGTGCACCACCATCGTCGAGACCGGTCTGGACATCTCCAACGCCAACACCCTGATCGTGGAGCGCGCCGACACCTTCGGCCTGTCCCAGCTGCACCAGCTGCGCGGCCGGGTGGGTCGCAGCCGCGAACGCGGTTACGCCTACTTCCTGTACCCACGGGAGATGCCGCTGACCGAGACCGCCTACGACCGGCTGGCCACCATCGCGCAGAACAACGAGCTGGGTGCGGGCATGGCAGTTGCGTTGAAGGACTTGGAGATTCGCGGGGCCGGCAACGTATTGGGGGTCGAGCAGTCCGGCCACGTCGCCGGGGTCGGCTTCGATCTGTACGTGCGGCTGGTCGGCGAGGCCGTCGAGGCGTACCGGGCGGCCGCCGACGGCAAGACGGTGACCACGCCCGAGGAGCCCAAGGACGTCCGCATCGATCTGCCGGTGGACGCGCATCTGCCGCCGGACTACATCGCCAGTGACCGGCTGCGGTTGGAGGCGTATCGGCGGCTGGCCGCGGCCGCCGACGATGCGGCCGTGAATGCGGTCATCGAGGAGTTGACCGACCGCTACGGCCCGCTGCCCGAGCCGGCCCGGCGGCTGGTGGCGGTGGCCCGCCTGCGCTTGCTGTGTCGGCGGTACGGGGTGACCGACGTCGCGGCGACCGGAACCGGTTCCGGCACCACCATCCGGGTGTCGCCGCTTGCGCTGCCCGACTCGGCGCAGCTGCGGCTCAAGCGGGTGTATCCGGGTGCGGGGTATCGGGCGACGACCGCCACGGTGCAGGTGCCGATCCCCCGCGAGGGCAGTGGTATCGGCGCTCCGCGGATCCGCGATCTCGCGCTGGTGCAGATGGTGGCTGACCTACTTCTGGCGCTTGACGGAAAGCCGCAAGCCGAGGCTGATATAACCACCTTCACGGCCACCACGGGCGCCGGGACGGGAGACGGGCGATGACGGTCATCCTCGTCGATCCGCGGCGGCCCTACCTGGTGCCCGTCGAGGCGGTCGCGATGCTCGGCGGCGACCTGCAGTACACCGAGGAGATGCCCATCCGGGTGCCCTGGTCGCTGCCGTCGGCGCGCCCGGTGTACACCGGTGCGGACGCCCCGGTGCTGCTGTCCTCCGATCGGCGCCATCCCGAGGTGCGTGCCCGCCTGGCGGCCGGCGAGCGGTTGATCGCCGTCCCGGAACCGCAGCGCGGCGAACGACTGGTCGACGCGGTGGCGATCATGGACACGCTGCGTACGGCCGGGCCGTGGGAGAGCGAGCAGACTCACGACTCGCTGCGGCGGTACCTGCTCGAGGAGACCTACGAACTGTTCGACGCGGTGCGCGGCGGAAACGCCGACGAGTTGCGCGAGGAACTCGGCGACGTGCTGCTGCAGGTGCTGTTTCACGCCCGCATCGCCGAGGAGGCGTTGCATCAGCCGTTCAGCATCGATGACGTCGCCGACGCGCTGGTCCGCAAGCTGGGCAACCGGGTGCCCGCCGTGCTGGCGGGGGAGCCGATCACGCTCGAGGATCAAATCGCGCAGTGGGAGGAGCGCAAGACTGCGGAGAAGTCCGCGCGGATGTCCTGCATGGAGGACATCCCGACCGGCCAGCCGGCATTGGCGTTGGCGCAGAAGGTCATCGCGCGGGTGGTGGGCGCGGGACTGCCGGCCGATCTGATCCCGTCGGAGCTCACGACGGTGGTGGTCGCAGTGCACAACGATGCCGAGAGCGACTTGCGCACAGCGGTTCTGGAGTTCATGGACACGGTTCGCCGTGCCGAGTCGGCGATCGCGGCGTCCCGTCGTGGTACCGACCTGCCGGCCGAGCTGGACGTCGCCGCGCCACTGGGTGCCGTCAGCGAGGAGGAGTGGCGGAGGCACTGGCCGATACCCGGCGGTCGCGAACCGCTCGACGACATCCCGGCGGTGCCCGTGGTGGTGTCCGATGACGAGCCACTGGACCTGGGCGAGCGGGTGGACGACATCGAACTGGATGTCGGCATCGACGAGCCGGGGGCGGACAACTAGACCCGCGACTGTGGGTGCTGTGCACGATATTCGGCCGAAAACTGTGCACAGGTCCCACACTCGGCGAGCAACGATCAGTCCAGCAGCGACGAGCCCCAGTAGTCGCTGTCGCGCAGACCCGGCGGGCAGGCGAACATCGCCGAGCCGGTGTGGGTGATGTACTCGTTGAGCGCGTCACTGCGGGCCAGTTCGGCCTGCATCGGGATGAACTGGGTGACCGGGTTGCGCACGAACGCGATGAAGAACAACCCGGCGTCGAGGTGGCCGAAGCCGTCCGACCCGTCGGTGAAGTTGTAGCCGCGCCGCAAGATTCGGATGCCGTTCAGATGCTGGTGTGACGCCAGCCGCACGTGGGCGTCGACGTCGATCAGCGGGGTGTCCGTGTTGTCCACCAGGTCGAGGTTCAACTCGTCGAACTCCTCGGTGAGCCCGTTGGGCGCACCGGTGCCCTTCTGCCGTCCGATCACCCGCTCCTGCTCGAGCAGCGTGGTGCGGTCCCAGGCTTCGATGCGCATCCGGATCCGGCGGCTGATCAGATAGGTGCCACCCGTCATCCAGTCCGGCCCGTCACCCTTGGCGACCCACACCTGGTCGTTGAGGGTGCCGGTGTCTTCGGCCTGGATGTTGTTGGTGCCGTCCTTGAAGCCGAACAGGTTTCGTGGCGTGCTCTGCTCCCGGGTGGTCGACGATGTGCGCCCGAAACCCAGTTGGGAGTAGCGCACGGCCACCGTGCCGAAGCCGACCCGGGCCAGGTTGCGGATGGCGTGCACCGCGACCTGAGGGTCGTTGGCGCAGGCCTGGACCACGATGTCGCCACCGCAGCGGGCTTGGTCGAGCGTCTCGTTCGGGAACTTCGGCAGGTTGGCCAGCAGGTGGGGTTTGTGCCGCGCGATGCCGAAGCGGTCCCGGCCGTCCTTGACGAAGAAGCTCGGCCCGAACCCGATCGTCAGGGTGAGCTGAGAGGCGGCGAGGCCGAGCGCCTCGCCGGTATCCGACGGCGGCGCATAGGGATTCAGCCCGACGGCGCCGTCGTGGACCGCTTCGTGGCCGGCGGTCATCCGCTCGGCCATGCCGGTCCACTCCTTGAGCATCGCGACCACGTCGGCCCTGGAGTCGGTCGTCACGTCGAACGCGCAGAAGTGCATTCGGTCCTGGGCCGGGGTGACGATGCCCGCCTGGCGCTCGCCGCGGAACGGCACCGGCCTGTCCAGGCCGCCCGGGGTGGCGTCGGCCGCCGACGCCCGCCCGGCGAGGGCCCCGGCGCTCGCGGCCCCGACCACCGCGGCCGTCACCCCGGCGGCACCGAACAGCTTGCGACGGGACAGCCCGGCGGGCTGCCCGGTGTCACTGGGGAGCGATGGCACCCTGAACCTGACTTACTTCCTTGCCCAGCGCGTCGATCGCCCGCGAAAGCTCTTGGCGCTGCGGCTCCGTCACGGTGTCGTATGACACGAAGCCGTCACCCTTGCGATACTTGTCCAGCATCCTGTCGACCGCCTCGAACCGCTGGTCGACCCGCTTGCCCAACTCCGCGTCGCGCTCGTCGAGGATCGGCCGCACGGAGGTCACCGCGGTTCGGGAGCCCTCGACGTTCGCGTAGAAGTCCCACAGGTCGGTGTGGCTGAAGATGTCCTCCTCGCCGGTGATCTTGCTGGCCGCGACCTCGTCGAGCAGACCCTGCGCGCCCCCGGCGATCTGGGTGGAGTCGATGGCGTACTCCGGGGACTTGACCTTCTGGTTCAGTTCCTTGATGTCGGCCAGCAACTGGTCGGCGATGGCATTCGTGTCCGGTTGCGGCCCGGTCACCCACAGGTCCTTCTCGAGGCGGTGGAAGCCGGTCCAGCGCTGCCCCGGCTCGAGATCGGCCTCGCGCAGGTCGATTCGCGGGTCGAGGTTGTCCGGGAACGACTCGGCCACCGGCTCGATGCGCTCGTAATAGGTACGGGTGGTCGGGTACTGCGCCTTCGCCGAGACGATGTCGCTGGCCTTGATGGCAGCCACGAAAGCGGTTGTGGCGGTGATCAGTTCGTCGGTCTGGCCTTCGACATACCGCTTGTAGTCCTCGGCGGCCTGTTTGAACTTGCCGCTGTCGTCAGTCTTTACGGCCGCGCCCTTGACGGTGAAATCGGCCCGGATGCCGTCGCCGACCATGCCGGGTTTGCAGGCGGTCTGATAGGTGCCGGGCTCGCCGAGCTGGACGACGAGCCTGCGTTGCAGCCCTGGGGAGACGTTCTCCACCTCACCGAGCACCCGGCCGCCCTCGCCGTAGACGTAGAACTCCGTCACCTTGGTCCCGTTGTTGGTGATGACGAACGTCGTGGGTCCGGTGCCCGCCTCGGTGGCCGAGAGCTTGCAGTCGGTGTCGGTCGCGTCGACGGTGACCTCCGCCGGCTTGGCGGCGCTGGTGTCGGCGGACTTGGATTCCTTGGCCGTGCAACCGGCCATGGTGACACCCGCCAGGATCGCGGCGAGTGCCGCGGTACCGGTCTTGATGCCGTCGGTGGGTGTCACGTGGTCGACCTTTCGGAGATGGGGGCCGGTTCGGGTTCGGCCGCGGCGGGGACGGCGGCCCGCGTGGGCCGCAGGAACAGGGTGAGGACGACGGCGAGGTAGGTCAGCCAGCAGACCAGCTGCAGTACCGTCGGCGTCGGGGTGATGTTGAAGACGCCCTGGATGATCTCGCCGTACCAGGACGACCAGTTGAACCAGGTGCTGATGTCGAACGCCCGGCCGCCGGGGTTCGGCAGCCACCCGACGGTCTGCAGTGCGCCGACGCCGTAGGACAGGATGCCCGCGGCGACGACGATGAGGAACGCGCCGGTGTAGGTGAAGAACTTGGCCAGGTTGATCCGCACCGCGCCGGCGTACATGCCGACCGCGATGCCCGCCGCCACCAGGACGCCGATCAGCAGCCCCAGCAGCGGCCAGGCGGTCTCGGCCTCGGCGTAGCCGACCATGAACAACGCGGTCTCCACGCCCTCACGGCCGACGGCGAGGAAGGCGAGCATGAATACCGCCAGGGCGCCGGTCTCCAGTGCCCGCGACATCCCGGCGCGCAGTTCACCGGACAGGCCCGCCGCCGCCGAGCGCATCCACAGCACCATCGACGTGACGATCGCCACGGCGACGAGCGACGCCACGCCCGCGATCGCCTCGGCGGCGAGGTCCTTGATCGTGTACGCGCCGTACTGGATGGCCAGGAACACGCCGACGGTCATCGCGACCGCGGCGGCCACCCCGGCCCACACCCACTTCAGCGCATCCCGGCGGCCGGCTTTGACCAGGAAGGCGATGAGAACCATCACGACGATGCCGGCCTCCAAGCCCTCGCGCAGGCCGATCAGCCCGCTGCCGAAAACCTGGGCAGGAATGTTCGGGGCCGCCGCGCTCAGGGTGCCCATCGGCGTGTCCTCACTCGTGTCGGAAGGCAGGCAAGCATTGGCTTACCAAACCAAGGTGTGGCTCACCTTAGCAGAGGCTGGGTAATGACGTTACCACCCCGGGTCACGGCATCGGTAGGGGATAACGGACCCGGGGTCATGGGACGATGTACCAGACCGAAAGTCCGGTTCGAGGAGTCCTGTTGTCGTCGTCGCGTTGCCTGCGTGCCGTCGTCGTCGTAGCGGCGGCGGCGGTGCTGCTGGCATCGAGCTGCTCATGGCAGCTCGGGACCCCGATTCCGGAGGGCGTGCCGCCGCCGGCGGGCGACCCGGTGCCCGCGATCGACACCCACGCACCGGGTCGCGGCGCCGACCAGCTGCACCAGTGGGCCGCCGAACGCGCTCCCGCGCTCGGCATTCCGGTGCACGCCCTGGAGGCGTACGCCTATGCGGCGCGAGTGGCCGAGGTGGAAAACCCGAAGTGTCACCTGGCCTGGACCACCCTGGCCGGTATCGGCATGGTGGAGAGCCACCACGGCACCTACCACGACGCGCAGATCCTGCCCAACGGCGACGTCACGCCGCCGATCCGCGGGGTGCGCCTCGACGGCAGCAACGGCAACCTCGAGATCGTCGACAGCGAGGCCGGTCTGGACGGCGACCCGGTCTACGCCAGGGCCATGGGGCCCATGCAGTTCATCCCGGAGACCTGGCGGCTCTACGGCGTCGACGCCAACAACGACGGCGTGATCAGCCCGGACAACATCGACGACGCGGCGCTTTCGGCCGCCGGCTATCTGTGCTTCCGGGGCAAGGACCTGGCCACCGCGCGCGGCTGGATGAACGCGCTGCGGGCCTACAACCACTCCGATCAGTACGCCCGCACCGTGCGGGACTGGGCCACCGCGTACGCCGCGGGACATCCGCTCTAGCCCGCCGTAGCCCGCTACAAGGTGGGACACCATCTAGGCTATGGCCGACAGCCCTTCCGGCCAGCCGAGCCGCGGACGAGCCACGACGCAAGGAGACGCCAGTGCCCATCATCGAGCAGGTCGCGGCTCGCGAGATCCTCGACTCCCGGGGCAATCCCACCATCGAGGTCGAGGTGGCCCTGATCGACGGCACCTTCGCCAGGGCGGCCGTTCCCTCCGGCGCGTCGACCGGTGAGCACGAGGCGGTCGAACTGCGCGACGGCGCCGGGCGCTACGGCGGCAAGGGCGTGGAGAAGGCCGTCGAGGCGGTGCTCGACGAGATCGCGCCTGCCGTCATCGGCATGAACGCCGACGATCAGCGGCTGATCGACCAGGCATTGCTCGACCTGGACGGCACGCCGGACAAGTCCCGGCTGGGTGCGAACGCGATCCTGGGTGTCTCGCTGGCGGTGGCGAAGGGCGCCGCGGACAGCGCCGGGCTGCCGCTGTTCCGGTACCTGGGCGGGCCGAACGCCCACATCCTGCCGGTGCCGATGATGAACATCCTCAACGGCGGCGCGCACGCCGACACCGGGGTCGACGTCCAGGAGTTCATGGTGGCGCCGATCGGTGCCCCGAGCTTCAAGGAGGCGCTGCGCTGGGGCGCCGAGGTCTACCACTCGCTGAAGTCGGTGCTCAAGAAGCAGGGCCTGGCGACTGGACTCGGTGACGAGGGCGGTTTCGCTCCCGATGTGGCCGGGACCAGGGCCGCGCTGGATCTGATCGGCTCGGCCATCGAGGGTGCCGGGTTCGTCCTGGGCACCGATGTGGCGCTGGCGCTCGACGTGGCCGCCACCGAGTTCTACACCGCTGGAGACGGCTACCGGTTCGAGAACGAGACCCGCACCGCCGAGCAGATGACCCAGTTCTACGCCGAGCTGCTCGACGCCTACGCGCTGGTGTCCATCGAGGATCCGCTCTCGGAGGACGACTGGGACGGCTGGGTGGAGCTGACCACCGCCATCGGGGACCGGGTGCAGATCGTCGGCGACGACCT
>JAGQTW010000285.1 GCA_020438785.1 Mycobacterium sp.
CCGACACCGGTGTTCCCGGAAGTCGGCTCGACGATCGTGCCGCCCGGGTTGAGCTCACCGGCGGCCTCGGCGGCGTCGATCATCTTGATCGCGATGCGGTCCTTGGAACTCCCGCCCGGGCTGAGGTATTCGATCTTGGCGGCGACCGTGCCGGATCCCTCGGGGACGATGGAGTTCAGAGCGACCAGCGGGGTGTTCCCGATCAGTTCACTGACATGCCGCGCGATACGCATGCCTACATGGTGTCAGACGGTGCTCATTCGGTGGCTTCGCGGATGTACTCGCCGATCTGGCGTAGCGAGCGGGTCGCCTCCGGGATGAGCGGGGCCGCCATCTGGAAGTCGTGGATCTGGCCGGGCCACACCCGGACCTCGGTGGGCACGCCCGCCGCCGCCAGCCGGCGGGCCGCGAGCCGGGCATCGTGCAGCAGCACCTCGGAGCCCGAGACGTGGATCAGCGTGCGCGGCAGGCCGGGCTCGATGTGGTCGAGCGGTTCGTAGACCCCCTCGGGTTCGCCGTCGACGACGTTCTTGGCGGCCGCGCGGGCGACGAGCGCCACCAGCGCGTCGAATGCTCTGGCCGAGAACAAGGCGTCGCTGTGGATGTTCGGGTGGGACAGCTTGGGCTGATGATCGAGTTGCAGCAGCGGCGAGATGGCGACCAGCGCCGCGGGCTCCTCGCCCTCGGCCTGCAGCCGCTGGGCCAGCGCGAGCGCCAGGTAGCCGCCTGCGGAGTCGCCGGCCAGCACGATCTGGTCCGGTTCGTAGCCGCGCAGCCGCAGCCAGCGGTAGCCGTCGTAGCAGTCGTCGATCGCCTTGCCGATGGTGTGCTTGGGGATCAGCCGGTAGTCGACCACCAACACCGGCGAGTCGGCGAACTTCGACAGCGCGACCGAGATCCGGCTGTGCGAGTTCACGCCGCAGGTCAGGAACGCGCCACCGTGCATGTAGAGGATGACGCGGCGCTTGCCGTCGGCGGGCAGCACCCCGGGCGCGCGGACCAGCTGCGCCGACGCATTCGGCAGCCCGACGGTGGCACGGACGGTGCCGGGAGACGGCAACAACGCCCGTGCGACAAAGTCGACGAGACCGAACGGCCAGGGCAGGTGCGGCACGTGGCTCAGGACGGACAGCACGGGCCGGAAGGACAGGCGCAACGAGAGCGACGTGAGCCGGGCCTGGATGCTGGGCCCGCTCTCGACCACCTCGACGGGCGCACCGTCGCTGACCGGATAGCGGCGGGCGCGGTACCCGCCGACCGGATGAACACGATGGGCGGCCGGGGCCGGAACCTTGATGGATGCGGTCATCGTCAACACTCCCTACGCCGTTGTAGCGTCGTGTCTCCCGCAGTTGCAGCGAACCCCGGGAAACTCAGCTTGACAGCTGCCTTGCATACAACAACTAACGATCTGTTTTCTTGCCGCAAGTGATACCTGTCCGTAATCCGGCGGCCATCGTGGCGACGGCGTTCCCTTTGTTTGCGTACCTAAACTGAACCCGTGGCCATACGCGCTCCGCGTGGTTCGGCAACGGTGCTGACGGTGGCGGGGGTGATCGCATCCACCGGCACCGCCGTGGTGGGTGCCCGCAACCTGCTCAACATCCAGGCCGAGCGGGCCCGCAGCGTGATCCCGAAGTCCTGGGACACCCCGCCGCGGGCCGACGGCGTCTACGCCCCGGGCGGCGGGCCGGTGCGCCGCTGGGACCGCAACACCCCGTTCGACCTGCACCTGATGGTGTTCGGCGACTCCACCGCCACCGGCTACGGCTGCCGCGACGCCGACGAGGTGCCCGGGGTGCTGATCGCCCGCGGGCTGGCCGAGGAGTCCGGCAAGCTGATCCGGCTGTCGACCAAGGCGATCGTCGGCGCCACCTCCAAGGGGCTGTCCGGGCAGGTCGACGCCATGTTCGTGGCGGGTCCCCCGCCGGATGCCGCGGTCATCATGATCGGGGCCAACGACATCACTGCGCTCAACGGCATCGGGGCCTCGGCCCACCGCCTGGGCGCGGCGGTCCAGCGCCTGCGCGCCAGCGGCGCCGTCGTGGTCGTCGGCACCTGTCCGGACTTCGGCGTCATCACCGCCATCCCCCAGCCCCTGCGCTGGACCGCCCGGTCGCGCGGACTGCACCTGGCCCGCGCGCAGGCCACCGCGGTGCGCGCGGCCGGCGGCATCCCGGTGCCGCTCGCCGACCTGCTGACCCCGAACTTCCTGCAGGCCCCGGAACTGATGTTCTCCGAGGACCGATATCACCCGTCGGCGGCCGGATATGCGTTGGCGGCCAACCAGTTGCTGCCCGCGCTGTGCCATGCCCTCGGGGAGTGGACGGGTGCGACGGTGCCCGACCTGCCCTGGGCAGCCCGGTCCGAAGATCGGTCGCTGGCCGCCCGGTTGCGGCCGGTGACCCGGCTGCTGCGCCGCCGGACCACCGGGGTGCCCGCTCCGATCGTGGTGACGGCCAGCTAGGTTCGATACCAGCTTGTCGCCGCGAACCAGGAGTCGTCATGCCCGAAGCCGTCATCGTTTCCACCGCCCGCTCTCCGATCGGCCGGGCCATGAAGGGGTCGCTGGTCGACATCCGACCCGACGACCTGGCCGCCCAGATGGTGCGCGCCGCGCTGGACAAGGTGCCCGCGCTGGACCCGCGCCAGATCGACGACCTGATCATGGGGTGCGGACAGCCCGCCGGTGAGTCCGGCTTCAACATCGGCCGGGTGGTCGCCGTCCAACTGGGCTACGACTTCCTACCGGGCACCACGGTGAACCGGTACTGCTCGTCGTCGCTGCAGACCACCCGGATGGCGTTCCACGCGATCAAGGCCGGTGAGGGCGACGCGTTCATCTCGGCGGGGGTGGAGACCGTGTCGCGGTTCGTCAAGGGCAACGCCGACGCCTGGCCCGACACCAAGAACCCGCTGTTCAACGAGGCCCGCGAGCGCGCCGACGCCGCGGCCGGGGGTGCCACCGAGTGGCACGACCCGCGCGAGGACGGTCAACTGCCCGACGTGTACATCGCGATGGGCGAGACCGCCGAGAACGTCGCCCTGTACACCGGGATCAGCCGCGAGGACCAGGACCACTGGGGTGTGCGCAGCCAGAACCGCGCCGAGGAGGCGATCAAGAGCGGCTTCTTCGAGCGCGAGATCTCCCCGGTGACGCTGCCGGACGGCACCGTCGTCAGCACCGACGACGGCCCGCGCGCCGGCACCACCTACGAGAAGATCAGCCAGCTCAAGCCGGTGTTCCGGCCCAACGGCACGGTCACCGCGGGCAACGCCTGCCCGCTGAACGACGGCGCGGCCGCGGTGGTGATCATGTCCGACACCAAGGCCAAGGAACTCGGGCTGACCCCGCTGGCGCGCATTGTGTCCACCGGGGTGTCGGGGCTGTCGCCGGAGATCATGGGCCTGGGCCCGATCGAGGCGGTGAAGAAGGCGCTGGGCAGCGCGAAGATGTCGATCTCCGACATCGACCTCTACGAGATCAACGAGGCGTTCGCGGTCCAGGTGCTCGGCTCGGCCCGGGCGCTGGGAATGGACGAGGACAAGCTCAACGTCTCCGGCGGCGCGATCGCCCTGGGCCACCCGTTCGGGATGACCGGCGCCCGGATCACCGCCACGCTGCTGAACAACCTGCAGACCCATGACAAGACGTTCGGCATCGAGACGATGTGCGTCGGCGGCGGCCAGGGCATGGCCATGGTGGTCGAGCGGCTGTCGTGAGTTTCACCCGTTGAGTCAGAACTCTGGCACAGGAAGTGCGAGAGAGCCCCTGCATGGTGTCTGACTCGATGCAGACGACAAAGCCCCGGCCGCGATGGCCGGGGCTTTGTCGTCGTAGGGACAGCTAGCGCTGCTGGAAGTAACTCAGCAGCCGCAGGATCTCCAGGTACAGCCAGACCAGCGTCACGGTCAGGCCGAGGGCGACACCCCAGGCGGCCTTCTCCGGGGCGCCGGCACGGATCATCTGGTCGGCGGCGTCGAAGTCGAGCAGGAAGCTGAACGCCGCCAGGCCGATGCAGACCAGCGAGAACACGATCGCCAACGGGCCGCCGTTGCGCAGCGGGCCGCCGTCGTGCGAGCCGAAGATCGAGATCACCAGGTTGCCGAGCATCAGCACCAGCACGCCGATCATGCCCGCGACCAGCATGCGGGTGAACTTCGGGGTGACGCGGATGGCGCCGGTCTTGTAGACGATCAGCATACCGGCGAACACGCCGACGGTGCCGAGGATGGCCTGGCCGATCAGCGCCCCGGCGTTGGCGCCGGAGACGGTGAAGTTGGCGATGACGAAGGACACCGCACCGAGGAACAGGCCCTCAAGTGCGGCATAGCTCAGCACGATCGCGGGGTTGTCCTGCTTGCGGCCGAAGGTCGCGATCAGCACCAGGGCCAACCCGCCGAGCGCCCCCACCAGGGTGAACGGCATGGCCAGCGCGATGTTGGCCGACACCAGGAAGTAGGAGACGACGGCCACCGCGGACAGCAGGGCCAGGGTGATGCCGGTCTTGGTGACGACATCGTCGATCGTCATCGGCCGCGAGACACCGGTCTGCGGCGGGTAGCCGTAGGCCTCGGTCTGGTAGGCCACCTGCTGGGCGCCGGCTACGCCGGAACCGAATTGCGCGTATCCGCCCTGCTGCTTGGGCAGCGAGCGAAACACGGGGTTGCTGGTCTCCCGCACCGTCAGATCCTCTCGGAGAAATGTCGAGTGAACACACCGTCAACGTTCGAACGCCCGGACCGGTTCCCACGAAATCCACAAACTTTCCGTCGAACCCGGCCCGCACCGTCCCGCCAGACCCTACCCGCGGCGGGTGGCCGGTGGGCCGGGATGCCGTCGGTGCTGGTAAAACTAGGACGTCCAAGTTTTCACGCGACGGAGGACCGACTCCCTGTGACAGCGCAATCCGACGAAATCCTGACCCGGGTCCGCGGCGGTGTCGGCCTGGTCACGCTGAACCGGCCGAAGGCGATCAACTCGCTGACCCACCACATGGTCACCGTGCTCGACCAGGTGCTTACCTCGTGGGCCGAGGACGCCGCCATCACCGCCGTCGTACTCGACGGAGCCGGCGAGCGCGGGCTGTGCGCCGGCGGTGACGTCGTGGCCGTCTACGAGAGTGCCAAGGCAGGGGGCGAGGACGTCCGTCGCTTCTGGTGGGACGAATACCGGCTCAACGCGAAGATCGGCCGCTACCCCAAGCCCTACGTGGCGATCATGGACGGCATCGTCATGGGTGGCGGTGTAGGCGTCTCGGCACACGCCAACGTGCGCGTCGTCACCGACCGCTCCAAGATCGGGATGCCCGAGGTGGGCATCGGCCTGATCCCAGACGTCGGCGGCACCTACATCCTGTCCCGGGCGCCGGGCCTCCTGGGTCTGCACGCCGCGCTGAGCGGAGCGCCGTTCAGCGGCGCGGACGCCATCGCCCTGGGCTTCGCCGACCACTACGTGCCGCACGAGAAGCTCGAGGCGTTCACAGCGGCCGTCGTCGGCGAGGGCGCCGAGGCCGCCATCGAGGCGTTCGCGATCGAGCCGCCGCCGAGTCAGCTTCTGGCCCAACAACACTGGATCGACGAGTGCTACGGTGCAGAAACCCTCGCCGGGATCGTCGCCGCGCTGCGTGGCCACGAGGACGCCGATGCCCACGAAGCAGCCGATCTGATCGACGGCCGCTCGCCCATTGCGGCGTCGGTCGCACTGGAGGCCATCAGACGCGCCGCGCACCTGTCGACCCTGGAAGACGTCCTGGTGCAGGAGTACCGGGTGTCGTGCGCGGCGAGCCGCTCCCACGACCTGGTCGAGGGCATCCGCGCCCAGATCATCGACAAGGACCGCGACCCGAAATGGTCCCCGGCGTCGCTCGCAGCGGTGACCGAGGAGGATGTGCTGAGCTACTTCGCACCGGCCGATCCGGACCTGACCTTCGAGGAGGACAAGTGAGTTTCGAGACCATCCTGGTCGACCGCGAGGACCGGGTCGGCATCATCACCCTGAACCGGCCGCAGGCGCTCAACGCGCTCAACTCGCAGGTGATGGTCGAAGTCACCACGGCGGCAGCCGAATTCGACGCGGATCCCGGGATCGGCGCGATCGTCATCACCGGCAACGCCAAGGCGTTCGCCGCCGGTGCCGACATCAAGGAGATGGCGACGCTGTCGTTCTCCGAGGTGTTCGACGCCGACTTCTTCGCCGCCTGGGGCAAGCTCGCGGCGGTGCGCACCCCGACCATCGCGGCGGTCGCCGGCTACGCCCTGGGCGGTGGCTGCGAACTGGCGATGATGTGCGACCTGATCATCGCCGCCGACACCGCGAAGTTCGGCCAGCCGGAGATCAAGCTCGGCGTGCTGCCCGGCATGGGCGGTTCGCAGCGGCTCACCCGCGCGATCGGCAAGGCCAAGGCCATGGATCTCATCCTGACCGGCCGCAACATCGATGCCGCGGAGGCCGAACGCAGCGGGCTGGTCTCCCGGGTGGTCCCGGCCGACGATCTGCTCACCGAGGCCAAGGCGGTGGCGACGACGATCTCGCGGATGTCGCGGTCGGCGGCCCGGATGGCCAAGGAGGCGGTCAACCGCGCCTTCGAGTCCACGCTGACCGAGGGTCTGCTCTACGAACGCAGACTGTTTCACTCCTCGTTCGCCACCGACGACCAGAGCGAGGGCATGGCCGCCTTCACCG
>JAGQTW010000286.1 GCA_020438785.1 Mycobacterium sp.
GTTCACCTGGGTGATCGCCCGGCTGCCACGGGAGTCGATCAGCTTCCGCAGCAGCGTCCGGGCCGGACTGCTGGCCGCGGTCGGCTTCGAGATCTTCAAGCAGGTGGGGTCGATCTACCTGCGCTCGGTCCTGCACGGCCCGGCCGGCGCGACGTTCGGGCCGGTGTTCGGCCTGATGGTGTTCGCCTACATCACCGCCCGCCTGCTGTTGTTCGCCACCGCATGGGCCGCGACGTCGGCGGACAACCTGCGACCCGAGCCGGTCGCCGCGCCGCCGCCGGCGGTCATCACCCCCCGTGTCGGGCCCGACGACGGGTCGCGGGCGGGTGGGCTTGTGACCGCGTTCGTGGCGGGCGCGGTTGGCGCGCTTGGGCTTTCGCGGTTGTGGCGGGGCGGCCGGTAGGGTCACCTCGCACGAGGCTGGACGCAGGCCTTCGGCGGGCGCCTGCTGATTCAGGTAGGTTGCATCGGGTGGACCAGTGAAAGGAGCGCCCGGTGCGACGGACCCTGGTGACTCTCGCGCTGAGCCTGCTGGCGGCAGGTTGCCGCGACGGCGGCGCAACGGATCCGAGCGGAACGGCGACCTATTCAACGGGCGCGGCCGCGATTGCCGCCCCCGCCCTGCCGCTCCTGTCCGAGCAGGAACTCACCGAGGCGCTCCTCGCCGTGCCGGAACTTCCGCCCGGCTACAGCCAGGATCCGCCGGAGCCGGAGGGGCCCGACAAGACCTTTTGCGACTACAAGCCGGCCTTCCAGGAGAAGATCGATGTGGAGCGTGCCTTCACCAACGGCGGCGGGCTGTCCCCTGAGTTTCGCAGAGTCGAGTTGCGTCAGTATGCCGACGCCGATCAGGCGAAGGCAGCGTTGAAGTCCCTGACCGATGCGCTGGCGACCTGCACCGGCGAGACGTGGAACGGTTCCCAAATCACTTACGCGCCGATGTCCGCCCCAGGGGTCGGTAACGGTGCGGTCGGAGTCAAGATGACCGCCAATGGCGCCGACCTGTTTTCGTTCTTTGCGGTCGATGGGCCTGTGATCGTCAAGGTCGGCGGTGCCGGGTTAACCGCCGACGCCGACGAGGTGATCAACCTCCTCAAGGCTCAAATCACCAAGTACGAGGCAGCTGCCAAGTCGTAGCCGCCGGCCTACCCGCCGCGGACGGTGCGGCGGTTGATCGAGCGCGCGCCCATGATCAACATGAACACGATGATGGTGCCGATCACCGCGACCCCGATGCGCACCGGCAGCGCGTCGGCCGCCGCGATCAGCGGCGAGGCCGCCCGCACGGCGTCGGCATCGGGCTTGGGCGGCAGCAACGACGGGTCGGGATCAATCAGGTCACCGATCTTCGTGCCCGCCGAGGTGGCGTAACCGTAGTCCAGTAGGTGCGCGGCCTGCTCCCACGGCGCGATCGGCTGTCGGGACCCCTTCAACAGGATCGCCACCAGCCGGCGCCCGTCGTGGTTGGCCGCGCCGACGAAGGTCTGGCCGGCGTCGTCGGTGTAGCCGGTCTTGCCGCCCAGCGCGCCCGGATAGTTGTAGAGCAGCTGGTTGTCGTTCTCGAGTTGATAGCCGGGGTGGTCGCCCTCGTCACCTGGCTTGGCCGGATGGCCGGGGAAGTCGTACTTCTGGGTGGCGACGATGCTGGCGAACGTCGGATTGGCCCAGGCGTACCGGTAGAACAGACCCATGTCGTAGGCCGAGGTGCTCATGCCCGGCCCGTCCAGCCCGGACGGGGTGGCGACCCGGGTGTCGCGGCCGCCCAGCTTGTTGGCCAGCGCGTTGATCTTCTGCATCGCCACGTCCATGCCGCCGAGTTGCATGGCCAGCGCGTGCGCGGCGTCGTTGCCGGAGTGCATGAGCAGCCCGTGCAGCAGGTCGTTGACGGTGTAGCGGCCGCCCTCGTCGACGCCGACCCGGGTGCCCTCGGCGTTGGCGTCCTCCTGGGTGCCCACGACGATCTTGTTCAGCGGCAGTTCGTTGATGACCTGCATCGCCAGCAGCACCTTGACGATGCTGGCGGGCCGGTGCCTGCCGTGCGGGTCCTTGGCGGCGATGACGTCCCCGGAGTCGAGGTCGGCCACCAGCCAGGCCTCGGCCGACACGTCGTTGGGCAGCGCCGGGGTACCGGCGGCCACGATGACGCCGCACCCGCTCAGGGCATCCCCGCCGACCGGCTTGGTGGGCACCGGCAGCGGCTGGGGCGGGTCACCGGCGGTGGGCACCTCGGACGAGTCCACCGCCGGCGGGGTGGACACCCGGTACGGGCAGCTGTTGGGGTCCGGTGCGGCATTGGGCTCGGCCGAGGCGATCGCCGGTGCACCGATCATGCACAGCGACGCGGCCACGGCAGCCAACCGCGCCAGGGTTCTCGAGGGGGCCATCGAATCGCAGAATAGGGGATCGGCGGGGCGAAACCGGGGAGCCGCGCTGTTACTGGTGTGGTTATTGATGCAATTGTTAACGTGGCAGCGGGCAGTGCGCGACGGCCGGGAACCCGATGGTGGCCAGCCAGAGCCGCCCGCCGGTCTCGACCAGGCCGGTCACCATTCCGAAGTCCGGGCGGGTCATCCGCACGCCGGCCACCGCGGCGCCGGTGTCGGGGTCGAAGGCCACCGCCCACACGACGGGTTCGATCTGCGGCTGCAGCCGCTCGGGCAGCAGCCACAGCAGCTTGCGCAGCAGCGGCGAGCGCGGCGCCAGCCAGTCCGCGGCGGCGTTGGCCGGCGAGACCATCGCGCACCAGATCCGGCCGTCGGTCCCGGTCGAGAGGTTGTCCGGCATGCCGGACATGTTCACCGCCAGCGGTGTGACGGTTCCGGCCTTCGGCCCGGTGAGCCAGTACTTGGACAGCCGGCGGGCCTGCGTCTCGGCGAACACCAGGGCCGACCCGTCGGCGGTCGGGGTGAGCCCGTTGGCGAAGTAGAGGTGGTCGAGCACCGGGGTGACGGTGCCGTCCGGGTCGCGGCGGAACAACCCGCCGTCGCCGCGCGCCTCCAGCACCCCGCCCTTGAAATGCTGGTAGGTCCACTTCGCCGTCGACTCGGTGAAATAGATTGTGCCGTCCGGCAATTCGACGACGTTCGAGCAGAACTGCAGGCGCCGCCCACCCACCGAATCGACGAGCACGTCGATCTCGCCGGTGCCGCGGTCCATCGCCACCAGCCCGCCGGGGCTGAGGCAGATCAGCAGCCGGCCGTCGGCGGCCACTGTCATGCCCAGCGGGCGACCCCGGGCGTGGCCGACCACCGTCGTCGCGGCGGTGTCCGGGTCGATCCGCACGATGCGGCCGTCGACCAGACCGGTCCACAGCGCGCCGTCGGCGTCGACGACGATGTCCTCGGGCTGGTCACCCGGCAGTGGGACGACGGTCAGTTCCACCGGTCCGAACTCGGGCAGCGGCTCGATCGGTGGCGGCTGCCACCGGACCGGGTCGACGGATGGCTTACTTCCAGGCATTCCCACGAGTCTGCAGGTGGTCCCAGGCCTGTGTGAAGATTCCGCGCAGAATCTGCTCGATCTCGTCGAACAGGGCCTGGTCGCTGATCAGCGGCGGGGCCAGCTGCACCACCGAGTCGCCGCGGTCGTCGGCCCGGCAGTACAGCCCGGCCTCGAACAACTCGGTGGACAGGAAGCTGCGCAGCAGCCACTCGGAGAGCTCGTCGTCGAGGATCTCCTTGGTGGCCTTGTCCTTGACGAGCTCGATGCCGTAGAAGAAGCCCTCGCCGCGGACGTCACCGACGATCGGCAGGTCGAGCAGCTTCTCCAGGGTGGCCCGGAACGCCGGCGCGGTGGTCTTGACGTGGTCGTTGAGCTTCTCGCGCTCGAAGACGTCGAGGTTGGCCAGCGCGGCGGCGGCCGAGACCGGATGCCCGCCCCAGGTGTAGCCGTGCGCGAAGATGTGGTCGGTGTTGTTGAACGGCTCGAACAGCCGGTCGGAGGCGATCATCGCACCGAGCGGCGCGTAGCCGGACGTCAGGCCCTTGGCGCAGGTGATGATGTCGGGCACGTAGTTGAAGTCGTTGCAGGCGAACATCGATCCGATCCGGCCGAACGCACAGATCGTCTCGTCGGACACCAGCAGCACGTCGTACTCGTCGCAGATCTCGCGGACCCGCTGCCAGTAGCCGTCGGGCGGGGTGAACGCGCCACCCGTGTTCTGCACCGGCTCCATGAACACCGCGGCCACGGTGTCCGGCCCTTCCATCTCGATCCGCAGGGCCAGGTCGTCGGCGCAGCGCAGGGTGCAGGCGCCGAGGTTCATGCAATCGTTGCAGCGGTAGCGGTACGGGGTCTGCACCTTCACCGCGCCGGGCACGAGCGGCTCGAAGGGGGCCTTGATCGACGGCACCCCGGTGAGGCTGAGCGCGCCCATGGACGTGCCGTGGTAGGCGAGGTAGCGGCTCATGACCTTGTGCTTCATCGGCTGGCCGCGCAGCTTCCAGTACTGGCGGGCGAATTTGATCGCGCTCTCCACCGCGTCGCCGCCGCTGGGCGTGAAGAACACCCGGTTCAGGTCGCCAGGCGCGTACTCCGCCAGGCGGTGGGCGAGCGTGGCGGCGGGTTCGTGGGCGAAGCTCCACACCGGGAAGTAGGCCAGGGTCTCGGCCTGGGCGCGGGCGGCCTCTGCCAACTCGGCGCGGCCGTGGCCGACCTGCACGGTGAACAGGCCGGACAGGCCGTCGAGGTACCGCTTGCCGTGGGCGTCCTCCACGTAGCAGCCCTCGCCGCGGGTGATGACGGGGACCTCGTGGGCGGCGTACGCCCCCAGCTTGGTGAAGTGCATCCAGAGATGGCGGGCGGCGAGTTCGGAGGTTGTGGGCATGGCGGAATCCGATGTTCGTAGGCAGCTGCTACGAGGATCGTAGTCCGTCGGGCTAGCACGGCGGCCGACATTCCGAGGACAACGATCAGGCGGCGCGATGCAGGCATGGCGGACTCCTTCCGGCCCGGCCGCGTATCCGCCGGCGCGTCGCCGGTGGCCTAGCCTCACGGCCATGCTGCTCGCCCACGAACTGCTCGGCCCTGCCGGCGCCCCTGAACTGGTGCTGGTCCACGGCATCACCGACAGCCACGAGATGTGGCGCCCGCTCCTGGCACCGCTCGCGGAGGCCCACCGGGTGCTGGCCGTCGACCTGCGCGGCCACGGGGCCAGCCCGGACGGCGACGCCTACGACCCGTTGTCCTACGCCGCCGACGTGGTGGAGACCGTGCGCTCGGTGGAGTTCACCGACCCGCTGCTCGTCGGCCACTCGCTGGGTGGGTTGGTGGTCAGCGCCTACGCGGCCATCGCCCCGTGCCGCGGCGTGGTGAACGTCGACCAGCCGTTGCGGCTGGCCGGGTTCAAGGACGGCCTGGCCCAGCTGGAGCCGATGTTGCGGGCCGACGACGCCACGTTCCAGGCGGCGATCACGATGATGTTCACGGCGATGAACGGCCCGCTGCCGGCCACGGAGCAGGCTCGGCTGGATGCCAACAAGCGGGCCGACCAGCAGGTGGTGCTGGGCACGTGGGCGTCCGTGTTCGAGAGCACGGCGGAGGAACTGGACGCCCAGGTGCAGGCCATCGGCGGCGCGGTGGACGTGCCCTATCTGGCGATCCACGGGCTGGACCCGGGCCCCGGGTACGCGGAGTGGCTGACGGCGCTGATCCCGTCGGCCACCTATGAGGAGTGGCCCGACCTCGGCCACTACCTGCACCTCGTCCACCCGGCGCGGTTCCTCGCCCGGTTGGCCGCATTCGAGGCGTCGCTGCCCGGAGGGCAGAGCGCGTGACCGTCGTCGCGTCCGTCGACGGGCCCGTCGGCACCATCACGCTGGACCGGGCCGCCAAGCGCAACGCCGTCACGTACGAGATGTGGACGGGGCTGGAGGCTGCGTGCCAGACGATGGCGCGTGACGAGGCGGTGCGGGTGGTGGTGCTGCGCGGCGCCGGTGACCACTTCTGCGCCGGTGCCGACATCACCGAACTGCTGGCCGAACGGCCGGCCACCCAGCCGAGCTTCATGGACGTCAACATGGCCGCCGAGCACGCGCTGGCCAACCTGCCGAAACCGACGGTCGCCGTCGTCCAGGGGGACTGCATCGGGGGCGGGGCCGCGCTGGCGATCGACTGCGACCTGCGGATCGCGGTCGAGGGCTCCCGCTTCGGGATCACCCCGGCGAAGCTCGGCATCGTCTACCCGCCGGCGTCACTGGAGCGGGTCACCCGCCTGCTCGGGCCGGCGGCCAAGCGCCTCCTCTTCACCGGGGATCTGGTCGACGCCACGGAGGCCCGGCGGATCGGCCTGGTCGACGAGGTGTGGCCGGCGGGCGACGTGGAGGCGCGGGTGGAGGAGTTGTGCGCCACCCTGGCTGCCCGCTCCCTGCTCACCCAGGCCGCCACCAAGCAGATGGTGGGCGCGGTGCTGGAGCACGGCTCGGTGCCGTCGGCGATGGCCGATGCCTGGGCGCACGAGGTGGCGGTCAGCGGTGAGCTGGCCGAGGGCGTCGCGGCGTTCGGGGAGCGGCGGGCGCCGCAGTTCCCCTGGCGGCGGCCTCACGGCATGTCGTAGACCTCGGGGTGCGCCAGCGGGTGGTGCACCCAGGCGATCATCTGGCGCAGTTGGTGGTACGCGGCCAGCCGGGCCGCGTCGTCGCCGGCCGCCTCGGCGTCCTCGCACACCGCGTGGAGGCGGCGGGTGAAGGTCGGCCCCAGCTCCAGCAGGCCGCT
>JAGQTW010000287.1 GCA_020438785.1 Mycobacterium sp.
TGCGCGACCTGACCGTCGTCGACTGGCAGACCGTCACGTGGGGACCGGCGCTGACCGACGTCGCCTACTTCATCGGCTGCGCGCTGCGGACCGAGGACCGTCGCGCCAACTATGACGAGCTGCTGCGCGCGTATCACGAAGGGCTGGGCCCCAACCCGCCGCTGACGCTGGACGACGTGCGCGACGGTG
This sequence comes from Mycobacterium sp., assembly GCA_020438785.1. GTDB lineage: Bacteria > Actinomycetota > Actinomycetes > Mycobacteriales > Mycobacteriaceae > Mycobacterium. The sequence goes on from JAGQTW010000287.1 coordinate 190, forward strand.
TGCGCAGGCAGAGTTTCTTCGGGGTGATGATGGCGGTGGTGTCCTCGATGCTGGTCGAGCGCACCGATCGTGGCGACGAGATGTTCCTGACCATGATGGAGCGGCACACCAGCCACGTGCTGGACACCGGCGCGCTGGACATCGTCCCGGACGACGCCCGGCAGGCGCTGATACCGGACCCGGTCGACGAAGGGGCGCACGAGCCGGGGGATGAGCCGCTGTGGAACGAGAGCTGGTACTGGGACTTCGCCGACCCGGGCCAGGGGATCGGCGGCTGGATCCGGTTGGGGCTGATCCCGAATCAGAACGTGGCATGGATCAACGCGCTGGTGTGCGGGCCCGATCTGCCCACCGTGGCGCTGCTCGACTTCCAGGCGCCGCTGCCCGCGGATCCCGCGGTGGTCGCGGGCGACGATGTCGAATTGCGGCACGGCGCAACCGTTCCGCTGCAGTCCTACCGGGTGGAGGTCAGTGGTGCCGCGCAGAGTCACGACGACCCGTCGGCGCTGCTGCGCGGCGAAGCCGGCCGTCCCGTTCGACTGGCGATGGACCTGACCTGGACGACAACCGGTACCCCGTACGCCTATCGGATCACCACCCGCTACGAGATCCCGTGCACCATCACCGGAACCATCTCCGTCGACGGGCGCAGCTATGAGATCGAAGCCGCTGTCGGGCAGCGCGACCACTCTCACGGCGTGCGCGACTGGTGGAGCATGGACTGGGTGTGGAGCGCTCTGCACCTCGACGACGACACTCATCTGCACGGTGTCGACCTGCGCATCCCCGACCTGCCGCCGCTCAGTGTCGGCTACATCCAGCGCGCGGGGGACGTGGTCGAGACGACGGAGGTGTCCGCGGATGCGACGTTCGCGGACAACGGCTTGCCCGTGCAGACCCGGATCGTCTACCAGCCCGGGCCAGTGGACACCACGATCCGGGTGGTCGGCAACGCACCGGTGCGGCTGGTCGCGCCGGACGGCAGGGTGAGCCTGTTCCCGCGGGCCTGGGTCGAGGTGGAGACCACCGACGGCCGCCGCGGTGTCGGGTGGGCGGAGTGGAACCGCAACCTCTGACTACAGGTGCGCCGAGTCGTCGTCCAACTCGTCGCGGCGCAGGCCCATCGGGGTGGCCGCCGGCAGGTCGCCGCCGGCCACCACCAGGCGGGTCAGCGGGGTCAGCGCCACGAACAGCCGCTCGACTTCGTCATCGGCCAGATCCCGCAGCGCGGTCAGCGCCAGCGCATCGGTGCGGTTTTCGATGCGGTCCTTCATGGCCCGGCCGGAGTCGGTGAGAGTTCCTGCGGCGGTGAGCAATCCGCGGGCGGCGAGTGCCTCGACACAGGAGGCCCACTCCTCGTCGGTGTAGTCGCGGCTGCGTTTGATGAACTCCGTCGGCACCGAGCCGGCAGCGGCGTGCAGCACGTTCGACTCCCGGCCGGACAGGCCTTCGGACAGCAGCACCGCCACGTGACCGTCGCCGCGGTGTTCGCGCAGCAAGGTCGTCGCGTGCCATAGCGCCGCCACCGGGGTTTTGGGCCAGGGCAGCGCCGAATTCGCGGCGAACAGTGGCCGACCGTCCAGTGGCGCGCCTCGTGCGGCCGCCCCGGCCAACTCGGCCGCCTCGGCGACGCCGGGCAGGTCGTCGGTCACCCCGTAGCGCTGCAGGGCGGTCACGGCGCTGGACAGCCGGACCGCCAACACCGCCTCCGGGTCGGCCACCTCCCAGATTGCGGGCACCGTCCTGCCGACGCGCTCGGCGGAGAAGTTGAAGAACACCGCGGTCACGACCTCAGCGGGGACCCGGCCAAGCGGAGCGCTTCGCGCGGCGAAATATACGCGCCAGAACCCGGTGAAGCCCATGGCTTCGAGCGCGATTCGCGCCTCCGGGGCGAAGTAGGTGACCGCGTGCACCGGTTCGAAGCGGTCGAAGAAGCGTCTCGCCAGTCGCGCTGCCCTGCTCACTCCCTCAGTCAATCACGCCCGGACGCGCCCACCGAAAGTCACCTGCTTGCTATCTTGCATCCGCGGCGCGAGCACCGCGCGGTTCAGACAGGTTTGGAGGGTCATCATGCGACGGATGTGGGCAGCGCTGGCAGCGGCGGCAGTCACCGGCACCACGTTGACAGGTTGTTCGGTCAACGTCTCGGCCGGGGCGCCGGTGGTGGCCAAAGCCGACCTACAGAAGGACATCTCCGACCGGATGGAAAAGGGCGGCCAGAAGCCGCAATCGGTCACCTGCAAGGACGATCTCAAGGGCGAGGTGGGCAAGAACGTCACCTGTGAGGTGACCATCAGCGATACCAACCAGATCGATGCGATCGTCACCGTCACCAAGGTCGACGGCTCCACGGTGAGCTACGACACCGCACCGGCGCTGTCGAAAGAGCAACTGGAGAAGTCGGTCGCACGCCTCGTGGCCGGCACCGCGAGCGGCGTCGCCGAAAGCGTCACATGCGAGTCGGGACTGGAAGGCAAGAAGGGCGCCGAGGCCAAGTGCGACGTCACCGACGCGGAGGGCACCACCACCAAGGTCACGGCCACAGTCACGGAGGTCCAGGGTCTCCTGATGAACTTCGACGTGAACGGCTGAACCCCACGGCGCCGGTTCGTGTTCTCCGGCGGGCCATCCACTTTCAGCCGATGTACGGCCGCAACCACCGGGGATTGGTATCTTCTCGCGATAGCGCACGCGCGTCGCACAGCGAATTCCTGGAGGCATCGTGACACGCACTTCGACTGCAATGCGGCTCAGCGCCGCGCTGGCCGCCGCCGCCTGCACCGGCGCCGCGCTGGCCGGCTGTTCGTTCAGCATCGGCGGTGGCAAACCGGTGGTCGCCAAGAGCGACCTGCAGAAGGACATCTCGGAGCGGCTCGAAAAGGCGGGTGAGAAGCCGCAGTCGGTGACCTGTAAGGACGATCTGCCGGGCGAGGTCGGCAAGACCACCCGGTGCGAGGTGGTGCTCAGCGACACCAACTCCTTCGAGCCGATCGTGACGGTGACGAAGGTCGAGGGCAAGACGGTCAGCTACGAGATGACACCGGCGGTGTCCAAGGAACAGCTGGAGAAGTCGGTGTCGAACCTGGTTGCCAATGCCTCCGGGGAGAAGGTCGAGTCGGTCGTCTGTGAGTCGGGTCTGGAAGGCAAGAAGGGCGCCGAGGTGCGCTGCGATGTGACGGCGGGCGGTGTCACGCTCAAGCGCACCGTCGACGTCACCAAGGTGGACGGACTGCTGATGAACTTCACCCTCATCCCGGTGCTGATGAAGGACCAGGTGCAGGAGTCGCTGCTGGATGAGATCAGCACACAGTTGGGCCAGCGCCCGGACAGTGCCGAATGCTCCAACGACCTCGAGGGGAAGCCCGGCAACACCGTCGAGTGCAACGTGGTGGCGGGGTCGGAGGCGCAGGACTTCGTCCTGACGGTCACCAGCGTCGACGGCGACAAGATCAACTACCGCTACGACCCGAAGCGTTAGCCCTGCGTGCGCGGTCGCTAAGGTCGGCTAACCGATAGTGAGGTGAGTCGATGGCGGTGACGGATCTCGGTGCGCCGAGTTTCGCGCTGCATCCGCTGCGCGGCCCCCACGAGCCGACCACGTCCACGCCCCCACGCCGGCCCGGCTCGGTGCGGCGTACCTCGTCGATGGACATCACCAGGGCACCGGATACCCCGGATCCGGTGTACCTGCTCGGGCGCGCGCGGGACCTGATCACCGGGCCCGACGGCTCCGCGCAGGTGGCGCGGACCGCCGGCCTGACGGCGACCGTCGAACTACTGGGACAGGTCGTCCGCAGCATCGAGACCGACCCGCCGGTTCCCGCATTGGCCGCCGTGGTGGGCACCCCGCCGATGGGCGGCTTCCGGGCCGCGATCGACGCGGCTACCCCGGAACTTCGTCAAGCCCGGGATCTGTTGCACACGCTGGTCGACGACGTGCCCGGTGCCACCTTGATCTCCGGGCATGCGCTCGGCGCATCCGGCCAGCTGGAGTCGGCGCGCACCGGCTTCCGGCCACTGGCCGATCAGTGCGCCGGGTTCGTCACCGGCGGCGTGATGACGACGATGTTCGCCTCCGATGAGGCCGTGATCGTGACCGGGCCGCCCGCGCCGGATCTCCTCGATGCGGACGACCCGCTGGCCTGGCCCGAGTTCGGCGGGCTGCCCCTGCACGGGATGCGGCGTGTCCGCCGGGTCGACGTCACCGAGGGCCGGGACGGCACCGAGGTGGTCATCGACGCGATGTTCCGGGACACCTACGTCCGGGGCGACGGAGTGGAGACGATCATCCACGAGTACACCCTGCTGGCCACCCTGGATCGGAGAACCGGTCGGGTCCTCGAGTCGGGCGCGACACCACGGGTGCTGCCCTGGCGGGAGTGTCCCGCGGCGGCGGAGAGCGCGGGGCGGATCACTGGAATGACGTTGCCCGAGTTGCATTCCCGGGTGCGCCGTGAGCTGCACGGGACCAGCACGTGCACCCATCTCAACGATCTGCTGCGCAGCGTGGCCGACGCCGAGGCGCTGATCGCGCTTCTTCCTGCCGACTGAGGGTCAGGCCGGCGCGGCTGTCGTGACCGCGGCCGAGTGATCGATGATCGCCCGCATCGCCCGCTCGGCGGCCGCGGCATCGCGCATCCGGACCGCGCGGGCGACTTCGTCATGCAGGGCGGTCACGGCGGGGTCGGGCCGGACCGCCTCGGCCCCGGGCAGGGCGCGGTCGACCAGGACCTCGGCCACCACCTCGTAGAGTGCGCGGAACATCTCGTTGCCACTGGCTTCCAGCAGGGTGCGGTGAAAGAGCTTGTCCGCCAGCAGGAACGCGTCGAGATCGCCCGAGCGGCCGTGCACCACCATGTCCGACACCGCGGCGGCCATCGACCGGCACTGCTGTGGGTCGGCCCGCTGGGCGGCCAGTGCGGCGGCGGCCGGTTCGACGCCGCGACGCAGTTCGGCCAGCGATCGCAGTTGCGCGACGCGGTCGCCGCTGTCCAATCGCCAGCGAATCAGCCTGGGATCCAGCACGTTCCACCTGCTCGACGGCTCGATGGTGATGCCGACCCGCCGCCGCGGTGTCACCATCCCCATCGATTCCAGCACCCGGACGGCCTCCCGGACCACCGAGCGCGACACCCCGTGCGCGGCGCTGACACCGTCGAGGGTCAGCGCGCGGCCGGCCTGGTAGTGGCCGGATACGATGCCCGTACCCAGCGCGGCCAGCACGCTGCCGTGCAGTTCGCCGACCGGCGACTCCGGATCCACCCAAAGATGTTGTCATATCGGCCGGTACCCCGGCTAAGAACCGATGCATCAGCAGATCGGCGAGTAAAGAGCAGATCAATCACCCATCCTGTGTGATATGTCAATCAAGCGGGTAGACGCAGGCATGACTGCACCGATCGTGGTGATGGGCGTGTCTGGGTCGGGGAAGTCGACCGTGGGTGCCGCCCTGGCGCAGCGGCTGCGGGTGCCATTCGCCGACGCCGACGACTTCCATCCGCCGGCCAGCATCGCGAAGATGACCGCCGGGGTTCCCCTCGACGACGACGACCGCCACCCGTGGCTCGAGACCATCGGGGACTGGCTCGCCGAGCACCCCGCCGGCGGCGTGATGAGCTGCTCGGCCCTGAAGCGCACCTACCGCGATCAACTCCGGCGGCACCGACCGGATGTCGCGTTCCTGCACCTGAGCGGCTCCGCCGACGTGGTGGCGCGGCGGCAGGCCAGCCGCCCCGGGCATTTCATGCCCGCGTCGCTGGTGAACTCCCAGTTCGAGACGCTGGAGCCGCTCGAGCCCGATGAGCCAGGCATCACCATCGATGTCGAGCAGAGCGTCGATTCCATTGTCGACGAGTATGTTTCGCGCACCCGAGGAGCGAATGGATGAATGCAACCGCGGTCCTGGCCGAAGCGCCGGAGTTGGTTCAACCGGTGGCATCCGGCTGGCAACTGGTGCTGGCCTTCCTGGCGGGGATCGCGGTGATCGTCGTGCTGATCACCTGGGCCAGGCTGCACCCGTTCCTGGCCTTGATCTTCGGGGCGTTGACGGTCGGCGTCGTCGCCGGGGAGAACCTGGAGAAGGTGCTGAAGTCGTTCTCCGACGGCTTCGGTTCCACCGCAGCGGGAGTCGGCATCCTGATCGCGCTGGGAGCGATGTTCGCCAAACTGCTGGCGGACTCCGGCGGCGCCGACGAGATCGTCGACACCATCGTCGGCCATGCCTCACCGCGGGCGCTGCCGTGGGCGATGGCACTGGTGGGTGCGATCATCGGCCTACCGATGTTCTTCGAGATCGGTCTCGTGCTGCTGATGCCGGTGATCTATCTGGTGTCGCGGCGCTCGCAACTCTCGCTCGTCACGGTGGGAATCCCTGCGCTGGCGGGACTTTCGGCCATGCACGGCTTCGTCCCGCCGCACCCCGGGCCGTTGACCGCCATCAACCTGCTCAACGCCGATCTGGGCTTGACGCTCGCACTCGGAGTGGTGGTCGCGATCCCGACGATCATCGTCGCCGGGCCCCTGTTCGGCAGGCTGGCCGGACGCTGGGTCGTCGTCGAGGCGCCGGACACGTTCGCCGCTACCGAGGCGGCGCAGGTGCGCCGGGCCGGCCCGGAAGGCGAGGTTCTGCCCGACGCCGCGGCCGGGCCGCGCCGCCCGTCGTTCCCGGTCACCCTGGCCACCGTCCTGCTGCCCGTGGTGCTGATGCTCGGCAAGGCACTCGTCGACATCTTCATCGACGACGAGTCGCAATGGTTCCGCGTCACGTTCGATGTGCTCGGCACCCCACTGGTGGCGCTGCTGATCGCGGTCATCGTGGGCATGGGCACGCTGGGGCGCGGGGCCGGCATGTCGCGCGATCAACTGACCAGGTGCATCGAGTCCGGGCTGCCCCCGGTGGCCGGCATCATCCTCATCGTCGCGGCCGGCGGCGGCTTCAAGCAGGTGCTCGTCGACAGCGGGATCGGGACACTGCTGGCGGACTGGGCCAAGGACGTCAGCATCTCGGTCATCGTGCTGGCCTGGCTGCTGGCGGTGCTCATCCGGCTGGCGACCGGGTCGGCGACGGTGGCCACCATCACCGCGTCGGCGCTGATGCTCGGCTTGATGGACGGGCTCAGCAGCGGCCAGGTCTCGCTGGTGGTGCTGGCGGTCGGCGCCGGGTCACTGTTCTTCTCGCACGTCAACGACGCCGGATTCTGGTTGGTCAACCAGTACTTCCGGCTCAGCGTCGGACAGACCATCAAGACCTGGTCACTGATGGAGACGGTGCTGTCGGTGACCGGTCTGGTGGTGGTGCTGCTGCTCAGCCTGGTGGTTTAGCGCATCTCCGACCGCCGGCACCGGTGCACTGTTAGCGTCCGATCGTGCACCGCAGCGTCAGCGAGCCGCGCGCCTATGGGCTCGCTGGTCTGCTGCCGCCGTGGCCGGACAATCCGCCGTCGAGTCCGGGCTCCGAACAGCGCGCCGCCCTCGACGACGAGCTGGCGGATCTGGAGGATCTCCTGGGCCGTCTGACCGATGGCACCGCACCCGAATTGCGGGCAGCCGTGCGCGCGCTGGCGGATCTGCACGAACAGCGTGACCGCGCCGCCGGCGCCCAACTCCGCGAGCGGCTCAGCGTCCTGGACCGGGTGCAGAAGGCGCTGTCGTCCCTGCGCCGGATGCCCAGCGCCGAAGCGATCATCGCCGCTGCCCCGCGGCAGGCGTGCGAAGCCTGCGGTTTCGATCGCGCCGTGCTGTACCGCTTGCGCGGCAACGAGTTGCTCGCCGAGTCGTTCTGGGTCAACGGCGACCCGACGGCAGCCGCGCGGCTGCTGGCATTCAGTCGCGCACATCCCGCCGAGCTCACGTCGACCGTCCTGGAAACCGAGATGATCCGGGGACGTAAACCGATGGCGATCCAAGACGCGCTGGGCAATCCGCGGGTGGTCACCGAGTTCGTCGAGGCCTACGACACCCATTCCTATGTCGCAGCACCGATCATGCCGGAGGGCAGGGTCATCGGATTCCTGCACGCCGACCACCGACTCAAGCCGCGCCGGGTCGATGAGTTCGACCGCGACAGCCTGTGGGCCTTCGCGGAGGGATTCGGTTATGTGGTGGAGCGGGCCCAGCTCGCCGACCGCTTGCGTGCCCAGGGTGCGGAGCTGCGGCGACTTCTGCAGCGGACCGACGCGGTCGTCGCCGAATATCTGGACGCGGAAGTCGAACTGGTGAGCGGTGATTCGGCCGGGGTGGGCGCCTCGAGTGCGACCACCGCAATCCTGCCGTCGGTCGAGAATGCGATCAGCGGGCGACTTTCCAAACGCGAGCTCGAGGTGCTGGCACTGCTGGGCACCGGGGCGTCCAATGCGCACATCGCCGCGCGCCTGGTAATCACCGAGGACACCGCCAAGTCGCACGTGAAGCGCATTCTGCGGAAGCTCGGCGCGGCCAACCGGGTTGAAGCGGCGACCATCTGGCTGAGGGCGCAGCAGCCGTGACGGTTCGCCGCACCTGCTAAGCGTCCCGGCCCCGGTCCACTTCGATGCTCGTGGCACTGCCGGTCGGCGGCTGCGAGTCGACGGCTGCGGGATGCTTTCTGACCAGGGAGCGCCACGCGATCATCGCCAAAACGACCATGACGATCACGATCCCGACGTAGAACAGGAAGAACGGGATGCGATTGGTCAACGGCCCCCCGAAATGGAGGCCACGGCTGTTGGGGAACAGCGCGTCGAACAACGAGGCGACCGAGAACATCCACCCGACGCCGATCATGCCGATCGAGACTCGTCGTAGACCCTTGCCGCCGAACGGAAGCAACGGCAGCAACAACGCCAGGATCCACAAGATGAGCCCGTTGAGGATGGCTTCCAAATGCGACATCCGCCAGGCTTTTTCACTGCCCGGGAGCTTTACGTCGAAGACGGGGAACGGCCACACGTCAATGCGGCCGAGCAGCACGAACAGAAAGCCGAATCCGGCCACGCCGCCGAGGAACATCAGCAGGGCGCCATTACCGATGAGCAGGCGCTGGGTGTTCCGGATTGAGGAGGAGGGTTGTGTCATCGCTGTCCTTGGCTGGTCGGGACCATAGTGCGATCCAAGCCGCATGCGCGCGGCGATCAAAGCGGTTTCACCCCGATTGGCGACAACCTGCACCACTTATGGCGAAGAAACCGCCTGTCGAGCCATCTAGGTTGTGTGACGGGCTGGTAAGCGAGAGGTCACGCCATGGGTTCAGCAGCGCAGCACCTGGATACCGACTATTTGATCCTGGGTGCGGGCGCCATGGGCATGGCATTCGCTGACGTGATCGTCGACGAGGACCCGAAAGCACGCATCGTGATGGTCGATCGGCACGCCAATCCGGGCGGCCACTGGAACGATGTGTACCCCTTCGTCCGGTTGCATCAGCCGGCGGAGTTCTATGGCCTCAACTCGACACCGCTTGGGCAGGGCGGCGCGGACCTCAGCTCGGGTGCCGAGATCGTCGCCTACTTCCGCAGGGCGATGGACCGCTTCCTGGCCACTGGCAGGGTGCGGTTTCTGCCGATGAGTGAACACCGCGGTGACGGTCGGATCGTCTCCACCGTCGACCCCGATCTGATCACCACGGTCACGGCGGCGCGCAGGGTCGTCGACGCCACGTTCATGAACGTCACGGTGCCCTCGGTGTGCCCTCCCCGGTATGGCGTCGACCCCGGGGTCACCCTGATACCGCCGAACGGCCTGGCGAGAATCGGTCAGCCACCGCAGCGCTACGTGGTCGTCGGTGCGGGAAAAACCGGGATGGACGCCATCCTGTTCCTCTTGGACAACGGAGTTGCGCCCGAGCGCATTCAGTGGATCATGCCGCACGACGCGTGGCTTCTCGACCGCGGCGCCATGCAGCCCGGAATTGTTCTGGACTCGGTGGTGCGAATGATGAGCAGCCTGGTCGATGCGAGAGACATCGACGACGTTTTTCTCCGGCTCGAACGGGACGGGGTGCTGTTCCGATTGGATACCGCGATCCTGCCGACCAAGTGGCGGTGCGCCACGGTGGACCGGCCGGAGCTGAGCCGGCTACGGCGGATCGAGAACATCGTGCGGATGGGCCGGGTGCAACGCATCGGCAATGCCGAGATGCTCCTCGACGGCGGGACGGTCGAGGTCGCCGAGGACAGTGTGTTCGTCGACTGCACGGCCGACGGGCTGGCGAGGCTCGATCCGCAACCGCTGTTCACCCCGGGCCGCGTCACCCTGCAGCCGATCTTCATGTGCCAGCAGACGTTCAGCGCGGCGTTGATCGCTCACCTCGAGCTGCTCAAGACCGGCGACGCACGACGGAACCGGATCTGCACCGCCGTTCCCCACCCGCAACTCAAGGAGGACCTGCCGGGCCAGCTGGTCACCACCGCCCAGAACATGATCAACTGCAACCGCGCCATCCCGTTATGGCTGCGGCGAAGCCGCCTGTACCTCGGGCATCACTCTGCGCCGCAGAGCTACCTGGCGGGCTCCGCCAAGATCCTGCTGATGCAGCGCCGGGCCCTCGCCGCGATGAACCGTATCGGTACGCAACGGGATCCGAAGCGAGCTCAGCCCTTGATGACCTGAGTGCCCCCGGCCAGCTCGTCGTGCTTGCCCTGCTTGGTCGGGCTGTTGTTGATGGTCACCGCGATGACGATGTACGCGACCACCGCGAGCAGACCGCCGAGCCACGGGATGACCGACAGCAGGGTGAAGGAGTTTCGGATCGCCGACTGCTGCGCGGTGGGCTTGGGTGCACCACCCGGTCCGTGCACGCTGAGGCCGAGCAGCTTCTTGGCGGGTGTCCAGCCCTGGGTCACCTCGAACACCACGAAGTAGGCGAAGGTCAACAGGCCCGAGAACAGTCCGGTGACAAGGACATTGCTGGTCGCATGGAACAGGAACGCCAGCAGGAATGCCACGATGCCGACGAAGATGCCGTCGATGAGGCGGGCCGCGAAGCGCAGGCCGAGACCGCCG
>JAGQTW010000288.1:0-12128 GCA_020438785.1 Mycobacterium sp.
ACTTGCCGTCGTAGTGGGTGTCGTATCCCGCCGCGCGGAACCAGTTGCCCAGGGTAGGCACCTCGCCGCGGCGCAGCCAGCGCATCCGGGAGTCGTCATAGGCCTTGCCGATGCCGTCGGTCTGGGTGACACCGTGCAGGTCCGGGTACTGGCCGGTGAAGATGGTCGGACGGCTCGGGACACACGCCAGCGATCCGGTGTAGTGCCGGGTGAAGCTGACGCCGTGCTCGTCGAACCAGCGCCGGCCGGTCAGGGTGCGTTCCCGCCAGGCCAGGACGGCCCCGTCCTCATAGGGCGGGACGGCGCGTTCCTCGTCGGTCATCACGATGATGATGTCGGGGCGGTCAGTCATGGGAGCCCTCCATTCGGTGTGCGAGTCCGGTGAGCATCGAGTCCAGCTGCCTCGCCGAGAACCGGGCGACGACGCGTTCGGCAAGCCGCTGGATTCGGTTCCGCCCGATCTCGATGGTGGTGGTCAGGGTGACGACCGTGCCGCCGGCGATCGGGCTGAGCGTCCAGCGGTTGTTGAGCCGGCGCAGTTGGCGGGGAAAACCGGCCACGTCGTAGGCGAGCGCGCGCGGGCGGTCGAACTCGGTGATGCGCTCGACCAGGGTGTCGCGGCCCACCTGCACCCTGCGGGTGGTGCCAACCCCAATCCCGTCGGCGGCGGGAGTCAGCAGACACGAGTGGTCGGCGATGTCGGCCCACGCGCTGATGGCGCCGAAGTCGGCGAGGACGTCCCAAATCGCTTGCGCCTCGGCCGCTATCGTGCGGCTGCGGCGAATCTCGGCCACCTTGACACCATAGGTGTTCAGGGCCGCTGATGGCCCGAATATCCTTCCCACGGGCTGTAATCCGCGATGAGTTCCTCCTGCGCCGGACGTTGCGGCTGCGGAACGTGCTCGAGATTGATCCGGATGCGATACCAGATGGAACTCGGGCCGCGCATCCCGTCGACCAGGATGTCCGTCGGTTCCAGCGCCGCCGCGGCCTCGGGGTGCCGGGCGCGCCAGACGTCCAGGGCAGCGAGCGCCTCGTCCCGGGTCTTGGTGCGGGCGATCTCGATCAGCGGCTTGCCGCCCTTCGGCGGCTTGTCGGCCGGGCCGAGCTCCTCGGCCAGCCGCAGCAGCGGGTCGAGCGACCCGACCGCGTCGTCCATCGGCTCCCAGGGGTCGCCGCGCTCGGCGAAGCGGGCGGGCACCGTGGCGATCGTGAACAGTTCGGACCGGCAGCCGGGGACCTCGTCCCAGGTCAACGGCATCGACACCCGGGCGTCCGGCGTCGCCCGCACCGAATAGGCCGAGGCCACCGTGCGGTCCTTCGCGTTCTGGTTGAAGTCGACGAACACCCCCTGCCGGTCCTCCTTCCACCAGTGGCTGGTGGCCAACTCGGGTGCCCGGCGCTCGACCTCGCGCGCCACCGTCTCGGCGGCCAGCCGCACCTGTTTGAAGGGCCACCGCGGAGCGATCCGGGCGTAGATGTGAAAGCCGCGCGACCCCGAGGTCTTGGGCCAGGCCGTCAGCCCGTGGTCCTCGAGGACCTCACGAGCCACCTGCGCCACGTCGAGGATCTGTGGCCATCCGACGCCGGGCATCGGATCCAGGTCGATGCGCAACTCGTCGGGATGGTCCAGGTCGCCGGAACGCACCGGATGCGGGTTGAGGTCCACGCAGCCGAGGTTGACCGCCCACACCAATCCCGCCGGCTCCCGGACCACCGCCTCCTTGGCCGAGGTGCCCCGCGCGTAGCGCAGTTCCGCGACGCCGATCCAGTCCGGTCGTTTCTCCGGGGCGCGCTTCTGGAAGATCGCCTCCTCGGTGATGCCCTTGACGAACCGCTTCAGGATCATCGGCCGGTCGGCCACCCCGCGCAGTGCGCCGTCGGCCACGGCCAGGTAGTAGTCGACGAGGTCGATCTTGGTCACCGGCCCTCGGCCGTCGACCGCCGGGAAGACGACTTTGTCCGGATGACTGATGCTGACCTGGCGGTCCCCGATCCCGATGAAGTCCCCCATGGGGCCATGGTAGTTACCCGCGCATTCCGCTCAGTCTGAAAGCTGAGTCACATTAGGGTTGCCGCATGTTCAATCTGTTCGACCTGCCCGCGCAGGTGATGGCCAAGGCCCAGCAGTACGCCGAACGCGGTTCGGCGGAGCTGCACTACCTGCAGAAGATGATCTCTGCGGGTGCGTTCCGGCCCGAGCCACCGCAGAATCTCGCCGCGATGGTCGCCGACATCAGGCGCTGGGGCGAGGTCGGAATGATCCCCGCGCTCAACGCCCGCCGCACCCCCGACAAGTTGGCGATCATCGACGACGAGGGATCGCTGACCTACTCCGAACTCGACGATGCCACCAACGCGCTCGCCAACGGACTGCTGGCGATGGGGGTCAGGGGCGGCGACGGTGTCGCGATCCTGGCGCGCAACCACCGCTGGTTCACCATCGCCAACTATGCCGGGGCCCGGGTGGGTGCCCGCACCATCCTGCTCAACACCGAATTCTCCGGACCGCAGATCAAGGACGTCTCCGAACGCGAAGGCGCCAAGGTGATCATCTACGACGAGGAGTACGCCGAAGCGGTAAAACTGGCCGACCCGCCGCTGGGCAAGCTTCGGGCTCTCGGCGTCAACCCGGATGCCGCCGGACCGCCGATCGGCGAGCACGAGACGCTGGCCGAAGTCATCGCGCGCAGCAGCACGGCCCCCGCGCCGAAGGCCACCAAGAAGTCGGCCATCATCGTCTTGACCAGCGGCACCACCGGCACCCCGAAGGGCGCCACCCGGCACACCCCGCCGACGCTGGCCCCCATCGGCGGTGTGTTGTCGCTCGTGCCGTTCAAGGCCGGCGAGGTCACCTCGCTGCCATCACCGATGTTCCACGCGCTCGGTTACCTGCACGCCACGATCGCGCTGACGCTGGGCTCGACTCTGGTGCTGCACCGAAAGTTCAAGCCGGCCACCGTCCTCGCGGACATTCCCGAACACAATGTGACCGCGATCGTGGTGGTACCGGTCATGTTGTCGCGGATGCTGGACACGCTGGAGAAGATGGACCCCAAGCCGGACCTGTCCTCGCTGCGGATCGTGTTCGTCTCCGGCTCGCAGCTCGGCGCGGAGCTGGCCACCCGGGCCCTGAAGGCGCTGGGCCCCGTCGTGTACAACCTCTACGGCTCAACCGAAATCGCGTTCGCCAGCATCGCCCGGCCGGAGGATCTGCAGAAGAACCCGGCCACGGTCGGCCCGGTGGTCAAGGGCGCCAAGGTAAAGATCCTCGACGACAACGGCAAGGAGGTGCCGCAGGGCGAGGTCGGCCGGATCTTCGTCGGCAACACCTTCCCGTTCGAGGGCTACACCGGCGGTGGAGGTAAGCAGATCATCGACGGCCTGCTGTCCTCCGGCGACGTGGGCTACTTCGACCACAACGGACTGCTCTACGTCAGCGGTCGCGACGACGAGATGATCGTCTCCGGTGGTGAGAACGTCTTCCCGGCCGAAGTGGAGGACCTGATCAGCGGCCACCCCGACGTCATCGAGGCGACCGCTCTCGGGGTCGAGGACAAGGACTTCGGTGCGCGACTGCGCGCCTTTGTGGTGCTGCGCGACCAGGCGGACGTCACCGAGGACGCCATCAAGAACTACGTGCGGGAACACCTTGCGCGCTACAAGGTTCCGCGCGAGGTCATCTTCCTCAGCGAACTCCCACGGAACCCGACCGGCAAGATCCTCAAACGCGAACTGCGTCAGATCGAGGTGCAGTAGCTCCGTTACGGATCGCGGGGAAGCCCGAGTAACCGCTCGGCGATGATGTTCAACTGCACCTCCGAGGTGCCGCCGTAGATGGTGGTCGCCCGGCTGGCCAGCAGGTAGTCGGCCCACTTGCCCTGTGGTGAATCGGGATCACCGATCGCGCCGTCGATGCCGAACGACGACACCGCGAACTCGGCGTAGCCCTGTCCGGTGCGCATCGACAGCAGCTTGGAGATGGCCGCCGAGGGCATGGCGTCACCGCCGGCCAGGGTCAGCAGCGTCGAGCGGATGTTCAGCAGCTTGGCGGCGTGGCCCTCGGCGATCAGTTCCCCGGCCCGGTGGTGGCCGATCTGATCGAAGTGGCCCTGCGAGACGAACTCGACGAAGCCATCGAGGTTGGCCAGGAAGCCGGGTTCGCTGCTGCCGATCGAAACCCGTTCCGCGGTAAGGGTGTTGCGACTGACCTCCCAGCCGCGGTTAACCTCGCCGAGCACCAGATCGTCGGGCACGAACACGTCGTCGATGAAAACCGTGTTGAACATCGCGTTGCCGGTGAGCTCGCGAAGCGGTTTGACCTCGACGCCCGCGCTGCTCATGTCGAGCAGAAAGTAGGTGATGCCGTTGTGTTTCGGCGCGCTCGGATCCGTCCGCGCAAGCAGGGCTCCCCACTGGGAGAACTGGGCGCCGGTGGTCCAGATCTTCTGGCCGGTGATGCGCCAGCCGCCGTCGACCTTGGTGGCCTTGGTGGTCAGGCTGGCCAGATCCGATCCGGCTCCCGGCTCGGAGAACAGCTGGCACCAGATCATCTCGCCGCGGAAGGTGGGCGGCAGGAAACGCTGCTTCTGGGCGTCGGTGCCGAACGCGACGATCGACGGGATCAGCCACGCCGCGATGCCCATCTGCGGCCGCCGCACCCGGCCGGTGGCGAATTCCTGGGCGATGATGATCTGCTCAACCGGGCTGGCCGCCCGACCCCACGGCCGGGGCAGGTGCGGCTGGACCCAGCCACCCTCGGCGATGGCCGTCTTGCGTTCCTCACGCGGAATCGCCTTCAGCGCTTCGACTTCGGCCCGGATCTCGCCGCGCAGCTTCTCGGTCTCGGGATCGAGGTCGATGTTGACCGGGCGCATGCCGGTGGTGGTCGCGGTGTCGAAGACCTTCTGCTGATACTCCGTGGAGCGCCCGAACGCGGCGACCAGACCCAGCGCCCGCCGGTAGTAGACGTTGGTGTCGTGCTCCCAGGTGAACCCGATGCCGCCGTGCACCTGAATGCAGTCCTGCGCACAGTGCTGTGCCGCTACCGGCGCCAGGGTGGCGGCCACGGCGGCGGCGAACTCATAGGCGGTTTCGGTGTTGTCCCAGCCCTTCTCGGCCGCCGCGTCCAGGGCGCGCGAGGCGTCCCACACTGCCGCGGTGGCCCGCTCGGTGGTGGCGATCATCTCCGCGCACTTGTGCTTGATCGCCTGGAACTGCCCGATCGGGCGGCCGAACTGTTCGCGGATCTTGGCATACGCCGAGGCGGTGTCGGTGGCCCAGCGGGCGATGCCGACGGCCTCGGCCGAGAGCAGGGTGGTGACGATGGCCCGGCCCGCCGACTGGGACAGGTTCGACAGCAGTCGGTCGCTGCCGATCTCAACGCCGCTCGCCCGGACATGGGCGACCGGGCGCAGCGGGTCGACCGAGCGCACCGGTTCGATCTCCAGGCTGGCCGCATCGAGCACCACCCATTCGACGCCACTGCCGATCGCGACCGGCAGCACCAGGATCGCCGCCTGGGCGGCCGCAGGCACCGAACGGGCCTCACCGCGGATGACCAGTTCACCGTCGCCCTGCTCTTCGGCGGTCAGGCTCGACTCCAGCGCATAGGCGCCGATCAGATCCCCGGACGCCAGCTGGCTGAGCAGCTTGGCGTCGCGGTCGTGGGCGGCGATCAGGGCGCTGGCGATCACCGACGGGACGAAGGGTCCCGGCACCGCGCCGTAGCCGAACTCCGCGACCACGATCGCCAACTCCAGCAGCCCGAAGCCCTGACCGTCGACAGACTCGGCCAGGTGTACGCCGTGCAGGCCCTGCTCGGCGGCGGCCCGCCAGTACGGCGGCGGGTTGGGGATCGGGGTTTCGAGCGCTTCGTGCAGGACCTCTGCCGGTGCGATCCGCGACACCAGCGACTTCACCGAATCTGCGAGATCGTGGTGCTCGGGGATGATCGCGATGGGCATGGTCGATGGGCCTCTCTCGTCTCGGCTGACGCCCGGTTACACCGATGACCGATTAACCGGTGGGTTGGGACCGAGGGTACCCCCCGCCCTCGCGTCGGGATCGGGGGTGGCACGCAGCACGACGACGAGTGCGGCCGCGAGGACCATGATCACGCCGACGGCCCACATGCCGGCCCGGCTGCTGCCGGTCCACTGGTCCAGCGCGCCGGTGGCGTACGGGGCGGCGAACCCCCCGAGGTTGCCGATCGAGTTGATCAGCCCGATGCCGCCCGCGGCTGCGGCACCGGTGAGGAAGCGCGACGGCAGCGCCCAGAAGCTGGGGATCGCGCTGTAGACGCCCACCGCGGCGACGATCACCGGAATCATCGCCAGGACGGGGCTGTGCAGGTACAGCGCGACTGGAATGGCCAAGCCGCCCAGCAGCATCGGGATCGCGACATGCCAGACGTGTTCCCCGGTCTTGTCGGCGTGGCGTGACCACAGGTACATCCCGACCGCGGCGAAGGTGTAGGGGATGGCGGTGATCAAGCCGATCTGCACGATGGACAACTGCAGGCCGAAGGTCTTCTTGAAGCCGGTGATGATCGATGGCAGGAAGAACGCCAATGCGTACAGGCCGTAGGCGATACCGAAGTACACCATGGCCAGGGCCCAGATCCGGGGACTGGTCAGCGCACGCCGCAGTGGGAAGTCGAAGTGGTCGCTGACGTGGCGCTCCTCGTCGGCCAGCACCTCGATCAACCACTGCCGCTCATCGGTCGCCAACCAGTCGGCGTCCTTCGGCCGGTCGGTCAGATAGAACCAGCAGACCATGCCCAGGATGATCGCGGGCAGGCCCACCGTGACCATCATGAACCGCCAGCCCGCCAGCCCGAAGACGCCGTCGCCGGACTGGATCAGCCACGCCGCCAACGGTGTCCCGATAGCCGCCGCGACCGGACTGGCCATCATGAACATCGCCACGATCCGCACCCGGTACTCGGCGGGGAACCAGCGGCTGAGGTAGAAGATGACGCCGGGGAACAGCCCGGCCTCGGCGACCCCGAGCAGGAACCGCAGCGCCAGCAGCGTGGCGGCGTTGGGCGCGAATCCGATTGCGACCGCGACGATTCCCCACGACACCGCGATGCGGGCCAGCCAGCGCCGAGCGCCGAACCGCTCCAAGGCGAGGTTGGACGGGACCTCCACCAGGACGTAGCCGATGAAGAAGATGCCCGAGGCCAACCCGAACATGCTGGCGGTCAACTGCAGGTCGGCGCTCAGGTCGGTCTTGGCGATGCCGAGGTTGGTCCGATCCAGGTAGTTGACGAAATACAGCGCCATCACGAAGGGGACCAGCCGGATGGTCACTTTGCGCAGCGTGCGCTGCCGCAGCGAGTCATCCCTCGTGGGTCCGACGGACATCCTGCCTCCCGTTGACGACGTTGACCAGGTCCTGTCCGTCCCGCAGCCGTCGGCAGTTGTCGACCGCCTCGATGAGGTAACGCCGCATGGTGTCCACGGTGAACCAGCTGACGTGCGGCGTGAGGACGACATTGTCCAGCCGCAGGAGCGGGTTGTCGGTGGCGACCGGTTCGACGGCGAACACGTCGAGGCCCGCCGCGGCCAGCCGCCCGCCACTCAGCGCGTCGACCAGTGCGGCCTCGTCGACGACACCGCCGCGAGAAGTGTTGACCAGCAACGCTTCCGGCTTCATCCGGTCCAGGGCATCGCGGTCGATCAGCCCGCCGGTGTCTGCGGTCAACGGTAGATGCAGGCTGACGATGTCGCTCTGCGCGAGTAGGTCGGGCAACGGTCGCCAGTCCTCGGTGCCATCGTCGGAGGTGCTGGTGTGCAGCACGGCCGCACCCATCGCCCGCACGATCCGTTCGACCCGCTTGGCGATGTTGCCGTACCCGACCAGGCCCACCGTGCAGCTTCCGATGTCTCGCACGGTCTCGCCGAGGGTCGGGTCCGACGGCCAGCCGCGGCCCTCGCGGGTCGCCCCGTCCAGCACCGGCAGCCGGCGCAGCGCGGCAAGCATCAGCAGCACGGCACCCTCGGCGACCGACGGAGCGTTGGCGCCGGGCATGTTGGCCACCGCGATGCCGAGTTCGGATGCGGTCTCGACAGCGATGGTGTTCACACCGGCGCCGAGTTTGTGCACCAGTCGAAGCCGCTCGCCACGCCTCAGGTCGTCGCCCGACAGCGGGCGAAGCACGTGCCAGACCACCTCGGCCTCGGGCAGCTCGCGGTGCAGGGTGTCGTCGTCGTCCTCGTGGCACCAGCGCACGTCGAGCCAATCAGATTCTGGAGAAACGATTTCCAGCACCGGCTCACCGGGCAGGAAGTGCGCCAGAACTCTCAGCGCCACCGCTTGGCTATCCACTTCGCGATGGTGTCGGCCTGTTCGGTGCGGGCTCCCGGCGTGGTGAAGTAGTGGTCGGTGTCGATGGCGCACATCGTCTTGTCGGTGCCGGCCAGCGCGTCGAAGATGCGTTTTGCGTCCGAGGGGAAGACGCCGGTGTCCTGTTCGGCGTTGATGACCAGCGCAGGGCAGGTGATGCGGGCGAGATGGGGTTCGGCCCGGGTCTGTGCCACCTTCAGGCTCCACATTCCCAGCCAACTCCGCAGGGTGCAGGCCGCGGCGATGCCGTGCGCGGATCGGTTGGCACGTACCGGTACCCCCGCGTAGCAGAGATTCGGTTGGCGTTTGGTGGGCTCGATCGTCGGATCCACCATGCGCGGGTCGGCCCAGGTGCGCATCACGGTGAAGGGCCGGTCGGAGAATCCCGCGGCCTCGACCCGCTTGAGCTCGGTCTCGACCCAGTCGGTGATGGCGTGGTTGCGGGCGATCTGGGCGGCGCGATAGCGACTGACGAAGTCGGCGGAGAAGGGCGGCCCGTTGCGCTCGTCGAACAGGTCGAGGTCGGGATCGCTGGCCACCGGGTCGTTCTCGTCGGTCACCGCGGCGTCCATCCACGCCGTCAGCACCTCGGGTCTGCCGGGATGGGCCGCGCTGGCGATGTAGCCGTCGGCCGGCGGGAGATCGGTCAGCCCGGCGGCGGGCCGCATACCGTCCAGTGGAGTGACGTTCGGTTCGACCGCCTGCGACTGATAGGCGGCCATCAACGATCCACCACCCGAATTCCCCAGTAGCACAACGGTGTCCACCCCCTGGATCTCGCGCAGCCAGCGCACACCCACGCCGATGTCGACCAGGGCGTGGTCCAGCAGGAAGCTGCTCTCGAAGCCGCGGAAGCGGGTGTTCCAGCCGAGGAAGCCGATGCCGCGAGTGGCAAGGTAGTCGGCGATGTAGTGCTCGGAGAAGTCGATCTGATAGTGCGTGGCGATGACCGCCACCTTCGGCTTGCGTCCCACGCCGCGGTGGTAGAGACCCTGGCACGGATGACCGCCGGCTCCGGCCCGGCGGGCGGTCGGCGACGACATCCCGATGAACTCACGAACGACTCCGGGCGTTGGCATGTGCTTCGGTGGCCTCCTCGGGTGCGCGTCGCTCGCTTGACGATATTCGTCGGCGTCGGGATATACGCCCTATCGCGCCAGGTTTTTCGATTCCGCAATCAAGCATTTGACTGGGGCGATCAGCGGATGCCGGAGTGTTAGGTTCAGGGCATGGTCAGGCCGAATTTCACCAACACCGAGTTCGAGCTCGGGGGCATCAACCACGTGGCGATGGTGTGTTCCGACATGGAACGCACCGTGGACTTCTACACCAATGTGCTCGGCATGCCGCTGATCAAGGCGATCGACCTGCCCGACGGCATGGGCCAGCACTTCTTCTTCGATGCGGGCAACGGCGACTGTGTGGCGTTCTTCTGGTTCACCGAGGCGCCGGACGGGGAGCCCGGCAGCACCATTCCCGCGGCCCTGCCCGGCCTGGGTTCGATCGTCAGCGCGGTGGGCTCGATGAACCACCTGGCGTTCAACGTCCCCGAGGAGAAGTTCGACGAGTACCGACAGCGACTCAAGGCCAAGGGGGTCAAGCTCGGGCCGGTGCTCAACCACGACATGAGCCCGTCACAGGTGTCGGCCAAGCTGTATCCCGGGGTGTACGTGCGGTCGTTCTACTTCGCCGATCCCGATGGCATTGTGTTGGAATTCGCCTGCTGGACAAAGGAATTCACCGCCGAGTCGAAGGCCAAGCCGAAGACGGCCGCCGATCGCAAACCGCGAGTGCCCGCCACCCACTAGTCGCGGAAGCGTCGCGGATCCGTCAGCACGTCGACGATCGCGGCGAGCTGGTCGATGAGGTCGTCGGCCGACAGTCCCACGTCACCGGCCAGCCACCCACCGATCGTCTGGCCCACCCCGCCGACAACGAAGTGGGCGAACGCCTTGATCCGGTCGTTGGCCGGGCGGTTCAACGTCGCCTCGGCATGCTGGCCGCCCAACACGGCGAACAGCGGACCCAGTTCCTGGCGCTTGCGGGCGACAGTTGAGTTGGACTGCTGGGCCCCGAACAGCAGCCGCCCGACCCGCGGATCGGTTTCGATGGTGCGCACCATGCTGGCGATGCCCGCCCGGTTCTGCTCGGCGGCCGGCGCGGTTGCCACGGCGGCCTGGGTGGTGACGGCCAACTCGGCCACCACCCAGTCGAACACCGCCCCGACGAACTCGTCCTTGTCGACGAAGCTCTCGTAGAAGTAGCGGGTGGCCACCCCGGCTTGCCGGCAGATGCCGCGCACGGTGAGTTCGGCGGGGTCGATGTCGGTGCCCAGCAACTCCAGCCCGGCCTCGAGCAACCCGGCCCGGCGGCGGGCCAGCCGGTCGGCGGCATCCACGCCGCCGTAGGGCCGGGCCTGGGTCATCCCGCAATCTTGACACCGGCATTCGGCGGCGGCAATATCAGGAAACGGACGTTCTCAGATTACCTGCCGGATGAGGGACAGTGACGATCAGCCAGCCGATCAGCCAGGTCGAACGCGCGGTGAGTGCACCACCACTGCATGACGCCGGCCGGTGGCCCGGCCGCCGCCCGGCCAATGACGGCCTGATGGGCGTCGCCCTGCTGGCCGGACCGGCCAACGTGATCATGGAACTCGCCCGCCCGGGCGTCGGGTACGGCGTGCTGGAGAGCCGGGTGGAAAGCGGCCGGGCGGATCGGCACCCGATCAAGCGGGCCCGCACCACGTTCACCTACCTGGCCGTAGCCCGGCGCGGGACCGACGCGCAGAAGAAGGCCTACAGTCGCGCCGTCAGTGGGTCGCACGCCCAGGTGTACTCCACCCCGGACAGCCCGGTCGAGTACAACGCCTTCGACAAGGACCTCCAGTTGTGGGTGGCCGCCTGCCTCTACAAGGGCGGGGTCGACGTCTACCGCATCTTCATCGGCGAGATGGACGACGAGACCGCCGACAAGTTCTACTGGGAGGCCAGGACGCTGGCCACCACCCTGCAGGTGCCGGAGCACATGTGGCCCGCCGACCGCCGGGCCTTCGACCGCTACTGGCAGGAGTCGCTGGAGAAGGTGCACATCGACGACGCGGTTCGGGAGTACCTGTACCCCATCGCGGTGTCCCGCATCCGCGGTGTCCGGCTGCCGGGGCCGCTTCAGCGGGCCGTCGAGGAATTCAACCTGCTGATCACCAGCGGGTTCCTGCCGCAGAGATTCCGCGATGAGATGCGCTTCGAGTGGAACGCCGACAAGCAGCGGCAATTCGACCGGCTGATGCGGGCGATCCGCTTCGCCAACAACCTGGCGCCGCGGTTCATTCAGGAATTCCCGTTCAATCTCGTGCTGCGCGACCTGGATTGGCGCCTGCGCACCGGGCGCCCGCTGGTCTGAGGTCTGCCAGGATCGGCGCGTACCCTCGCGGTCGTGCGTAGTGACAACGACACCTGGGACATCACCACCAGCGTCGGATCGACGGCGCTGTTCGTCGCGGCCGCCCGTGCCCTGGAGGCGCAGAAGCCCGCGCCGCTTGCCGTCGATCCGTACGCGGAGGTGTTCTGCCGCGCGGTCGGCGGGCCGTGGGCCGCAGTGCTGGACGGCACCGCACCGGATCACCCACTCAAGGCGGCCGGCTTCGGCGAAGCGTTCGTCAACTTCCAGGCGGCGCGCACCCGCTACTTTGACAACTACTTCCGCGAGGTTGCCGAGACCGGCGTGCGCCAAATCGTGATGCTCGCCGCGGGCCTGGACTCGCGGGCCTTCCGGCT
>JAGQTW010000288.1:12185-12764 GCA_020438785.1 Mycobacterium sp.
GCGAGGTTCTCACGGCGACCGGCGCGCAGGCCCATGCCGACCGGCGTGAGGTGGCCGTCGACCTCCGCGACGACTGGCCGACTACGCTGCGCGATAACGGTTTCAGACCCGACGAACCATCGGCATGGATCGCCGAGGGACTGCTGATCTACCTGACCGCCGACGCGCAGGCGCAGTTGTTCACAGACCTCGACGCGCTGGCGTGCGCCGGAAGCCATGCCGGCATCGAGGAGGGTATCCCGATGGACCGCGATGCGTTCAGGGCCAGGCGCGAGTCGGCCAAGGATCTTCCCGACCACCGCGGCCAGTGGTGGCAGTTGATCTACAACGAGCGGCATGCCCCTGCTGCACAATGGTTCTCGCGGCATGGCTGGACTGCCGTGGAAACCCCGCTCAGTGACTACCTGACCACGAACGGCCGCGCCACACCGGCTGACGACGCCGAGGAGCGGAACATGATCGACAGCGTCCGACTGGTCGGCGCCGTCAAGAACTGAGCCGCGCCTCGTCCCGGTCCCACATGAACGGCCGCAGGAAGCGGTTGGTCCGGCGGAGGTACTCCGGCTGGCTGACGTGCAG
>JAGQTW010000289.1 GCA_020438785.1 Mycobacterium sp.
CGGGCCAGGTTGGCGCCGAGGCAGAAGTGGGTGCCGCCGCCGCCGAACCCGACGTGGTGATTGGGGTTGCGGGTGACGTCGAAGCGCCAGGGGTTGTCGAATTTGTCCTCGTCCCGGTTGGCCGACGCGTACCACATGCTGACCTTGTCGCCCTTGGCCATCTTCACCCCGCTCAGTTCGATGTCGCGGGTGACGGTGCGGCGCATGTAGATCACCGGGGAGGCCCACCGCACGATCTCCTCGACCGCGTGCTGCGTGGTGCCCGCGAAGTCGTCCCACCAGACCTGACGCTGGTCGGGGTAGCGGGTCAGCGCCAGTACGCCGTGGCTGATCGCGTTGCGGGTGGTCTCGTTGCCCGCAACGGCGAGCAGGATGAAGAACGACGCGATCTCGGCCGAGCTGAGACTCTCGCCGTCCACCTCGGCGGCGACCAGCGCGGTGGTCAGGTCGTCCCGCGGCTCGGCCCGCCGGCTCTCGGCCAGCGCGGTGGCGTAGGCGCCCATGTCGAGGGCGACCTTCATGAACTCTTCCATGTCGGTGGTCAGGTCCGGGTCGCCGAAGCCGAGGATGATGTTGGTCCAGTGGAAGATCTGCTGATGGTCCTCCTCCGGTATGCCCATCATGTCGCAGATCACCTGCAGCGGTAGCGGACCCGAGAGCTCGGTGACGAGGTCCGCCTTGCCGTCGGGGTGGTTGGCGATCAGGTCTGAGACCAGCCGACGGGCCCGGTCGCGGACCGACTCCTCGGTGCGTGCGACCACCTTGGGGGTGAAGGCGCTGCGCACGATGTTGCGCAGCCGGGCGTGCCGGGGGTCGTCCAGCGCGATCATCGAGCCGAAGTACTCGGCGACCTCCGGCATCTGGTCGACGATCGTGATGTTGGGATACGAGCTGAAGATGTCGGGATGGCGGCTGGCATAGAACACGTCGTCGAACTTCATCAGCGCCCAGTGCCCCTCGCCGTCCGGGATGCCCTCCATGTGGGCCTGCCGGAAGAATTTGATCGGCGCCTCGCGGCGCAGCGTGGCGAACGCGCCGTCGCGCACGTCGTCGGGCAGCGCCCAGAACTCCAGGGTGCCCAGATCGATTTCGCTCAGGGCGATGTCGGGTGGCGGTTGGCCGTTGACGCGAGTGGCGATTCCCATGGGATCGACACTAGAGTCCGGCGCTTCCGGGCGTGCTCATTTCGGCCTCAGGGCAGGCTGATTGAAGACAGCACCGCGGGGAACGCTGCGCCCATGGCTACCTACCGAGTGATCGACCCCCAGGGTGACGTCGTCGAGACCAAGGACATCGAGAGCGCGGATGACGCGCACGCCTGGTTCGCCGATTCGGCGGGCGACTACCACGAGTTGGGCTGGCGCATGGAGGTCGAGCACGACGGCGAGTGGAGCTTCTTCGACAGCAGCGAGGGCAGCCCCGACTAAACCCGCCCGGCGCCCGGCGGGCGGGCGACCCTGCGGACCCGTATCCTCGGCGGCATGGCAATGATGGTCCGGCCGCTGGCCGGTGCGCTGGGCGCTGCGGCGTTGGCTCTGCTCACCGCTGGTCAGGCCGCAGCCGACGACACCGGCCAGACCTATGCCGAGGCCCAGGAGGCCCTGAAGGACCAGGGCTACGACGTCATCCAGTCCACCTCGATCGGCGACCAGCTGCCCCAGAGCCAGTGCCTGGTGGTCAAACAGCTCACCACCGCCAACGGCCACGTCATGCTGTCGCTGAACTGCAACAAGAAGCCGGCCCCCGCCGGAAACGGCTGACCGGCCCCGTCAGGCCGGGTCCCAGCCCATCTTGCGGGCGAACGCGATCGCCTCGTCGGAGGCGGTGCCGAGCTGTCGGCAGCGGTCGATGTAGCCCCGCACCATCGGGGTGAAGTTCATCGGATTGTAGGCGTCCTCTTCGTAGCTCCACAGCCCGTCGCCGGCGTACTTCAGCACCGAGATGTTGGGTTCCTGATGGATGCTGCCGTCGCCGGGGTCGCGCATCCGGTTCTGGAACTCACAGATCACCCAGCCCTTCTCCTCGTCGACGGAGTGCCACGTCGAGGGGTAGTACGGCATCTCGCTGCCGGGGAAGGTGCTCATCGTCTTGACGATCCAGTCGCGAATCCGCTCCCGGCCCTGGAACTTTCCGTACATGTGCTCGACGTACGTCGCGTCCTCGGTGAACTGGTCGGCGAACCGGGCCCAGTTCCAGCTCTCCCCGATACCGACGACCACCTGCTTGTGCGCGGCGAATGCCGACTCGAGTTCCGCGCGTGACCATTGACCCATGAAGCGGTTCTACCAAACCCGGGCCATGGGAGACCCCACAATCAGTCTTCCTCGACGACCTTCTTGATCCGCTCCAGGGTGGTCCGCATGTCGCGCAGGTTGCGCCGCCCGCGCAGGTGACCGGCGAACAGCCAGAACACCCGCATCGCCGCGGACTGGTTGAGGCGGTAGGACTCGGTGACGTCGGTGCCGTCGCCGGCCGGGGTGAGCCGGTAGTGCCAGTTGTTCACCGGGCGGTCCCCGGCCAGCACCGCGAACCCGAACTCCCGGCCGGGCTCGCAGGCGGTGACGCGGCAGGTGGTCCAGTACACCGGCCCGATCTCGTTGCGGCGCACGTGGCCGCGGAAGGTGGCACCGAGCGCCGGTCCGGTGGCGCCGTCGAGCCACTCGGACTCGAACACCTCGGGGGAGAAGCGCGGGGTGTTGCGGACGTCGGCGATCAGCTCCCAGATCTTGTCGGCCGGGGCTGCCATGTGAACGGTGACGGAACCTTCCATGGGCGTGATCCTAGGCCGTCGGCGGCTAGGGACCCAGGTGGTAGACGTGCTCGGGGGTGATCACGGTGGTGATGGCCTCGGCCAGCGCGGAACTGGCCTCCCCGCCGCCGGGCGGACTGATGTCGGAGTTGGTGAGGATCACCAGGGTGGTACGGGTGTCCGGCTGGTAGACGACGACCGTCTGATACCCGGGAATGCTGCCGTTGTGACCGATCCACCCGCCGACGGTGAAGATGCCCAGGCCGTAGCCGACGTCGGGCGGCAACCCGTCCTCGTGCACGGTCTGCAGCCGCTGGCGCTGCATCTCCGGCGAGAGCAGCGCGCCGGTGGCCACCGCGGGCGCCCAGGTGTGCAGGTCGGCGAGCGTCGAGATCATCGCACCGGCCGACCACGACCAGGAGGTGTTCCAGTCGGTCGCGGTGATCGGCGGACCGTCGTCGGCCAACTCGGTGTAACCCTGGGCATGCGGGGCGGGGAACTCCGTGCCGGACGGAAAACTGGTGTGCGACAGCCGCAATGGCGCCAGTACGTTCTCACGGAGATAGTCGCCCAGCCGCATGCCGCTGATCTTCTCGACCAGCAGACCCAGCAGGATGGTGTTGGTGTTCGAGTACTGCAGGCCCTCGCCGGGCGGAAAGACCGGCGGTTCGGCGAACGCGAAACCCAGCAGTTCGGCGGGGTAGTACTCGCGGTGCGGATCGGCGGTGATCGCGTCGCGGAAACCCTGGGTCTCGGTGTAGTTCGCCAATCCGCTACGCATGCCGGCGAGCTGGCGCACCGTGATGGCGTCGCCGCCGGGCACACCGTCGAGGTAGCGGCCGATCGGATCGTCCAGCCCGATCCTGCGTTGGTCGGCCAGCTGGAGCACCGCGGTTATCGTGAAAGTCTTTGTCTCACTGCCGATTCTGCTGTAGAAGTCGGTCTGCATCGGCGCACCGGTGGCCGTGTCGGCGACGCGGAAGGCCCGCACGTAGTCACCGCGCGGCGACCATACACCCACGATCACCCCGGGCACCCCGGTGGCCTGCATCGCCGCGGTGATGGCGGTGTCGAGTTCGGCCGCGGTTGCGGAGGCAGGCGGCGCGGCGCAGCCGATGGTGAGAAGCAGCGCGGTCGCGCCCGCGGCAAACAGTCGCCGGTATCCGCGCGGTAGCGCCGCCATCGTGCTCATCGCGGGCCACCCTATGCGGCGTAGCGTCGGGCCGCATGGCTATCGGACTGCGTCGTGTCGACCGCCACGTCGACGCCCCGACCGCCGCGGTGTGGCGGCTGCTGGTCGATCTCGACGCCTGGCCCGAGTGGGGACCGACGGTGCACCGGGCCGCACTCGAGGACGCCGAGGAGCTCGAAGGCGGCGTGCGGGGGCGGGTGTGGACACCCGTGGGGCTGAGCCTGCCGTTCACCATCACCGAATTCGTCCCCGGCCGGCGGTGGGCGTGGACGGTCGCGGGGGTGCCGGCCACCGCGCACGAGGTCCGTCCCGACGGGCGGGGGTGCCGGGTGCGGTTCGAGGTGCCGTGGTGGGCGAGCGCCTACCTACCGGTGTGTGCGGTCGCGCTCGGCCGGATCGAGAAGATGGCCGTCGCCCCCGGCGGCTGAGTCCGCTAGGCCGAGGTGACGTGCGGGATCTCCGGCTGCAGGAACACGTCGTTGAGCGTGACAGTGCGCAGGTTCCGCGACCGGATGATGTCGAGCAGCGCCGGGTAGGTGTGCGTGACGGGCGGGTGGTTGAGGTGGCCGATCACGATGTTCTGCTGGATGAAGTACTGGTCGGCCATCTTGACGATGTAGTCCTTGGTCACCACGGAGGAGTCGGCCAGCGACCCCGACCACAGCGTCGGCGTCCGGTAGCCCAGATCGGCCGCGACCGCGTCGACGGCGGCGTTGTGGTTGCCGTAGGGCGGCCGGAAGTACGGCGTGGCGTCGACGCCGTAGGTGTTGCGCAGGAAGCGGTCGTTGCGCTGCAACTGATCGGCGATCTGGTCCTTGGACAGCGTGGTCAGATCGGGATGCGACCAGGTGTGGTTGCCCAGCTGGATCTGGCCGGACTCCACCAGCGGCCGCAACAGTGCCGCGTTGTCCCGCCAGGAGTCGTAGATACCGTTGACGAAGTAGGTCAGCCGGATGCCGGTGTCCTTGGCCAGTTGAGTGTATTGCCGCACCACCTCGGAGTTCACCCCGTCGTCGACGGTGAGCGCCAGCAGGTCCCCGTCGCCGGGGAGCTTGGTGAGTTCACCACCGCCGGGCAGGGGAATGCGGTTTGCCGTCGGGGGCGGGGGCAGCAGCGGCGCCGAGTTCACCGGCGACGCCCGGCTGACGTCGGCGGCTTCGGTGCTCGCCGCCGACATGCCGATGGTGCGGGACACCCCGACCAGCCCGGCCGAGGCGAGCAGGCCGATGACGAACTGGCGCCGGGACACCTCAGGCACGGGCAACCTTGTCCTCAGGAGTCCCACCAGCCCCATCAGTCACATCGCTAGGCTAGCTGCATAACCTCCGGAATCGGGGATGTCGTCGAATGTGTCGCGGGAGGTGGGCGTGAAGATCCGGTTCGGGGTCGGCCTCGGCACAGGCACCGCGGTGGCTGAGCTACCCGGGATCGTCGATCGGCTGGAGGCGACGGGGGTGGACTCGCTGTGGTTCTCCGAACTCGTCTACAGCCCTGCGGTCGACCCGTTCGTCGGCATGGCGCACGCGTTGGGCCGCACCAGCCGCCTCAAGGTCGGAACGTCGGTGGCGGTGCTGCCCGGCCGCAACCCGGTCCTGCTCGCCAAACAGTTGGCGTCGCTGGCCGTGCTGGCGCCCAAGCGGGTGCTGCCCGCGTTTGGGCTGCGCCCGGCCACCCCCGCCGAGTGGGAGGCCTTCGCCGTCCCCGACGGGCAGCGCGCCGCCGTGTTCGACGAATCGCTGCAACTGCTGCGCGCGGTCCTGGAGAACGACACCGTCGAGTTCCACGGACGGTTCTTCGATGTCAGCGCCGCCTCGGTGGGGACCCGTCCGCCGGTGCCGCTGGACATCTGGCTGGGCGGCTCGGCCCCGGCG